>CAZJDS010000059.1:0-10813 GCA_964544795.1 uncultured Alkaliflexus sp.
TTGGAATGTCAGGATCTGGTTTCAGGATCGGATTGGGTATTGCCGCATACGAATGGATTGCAGCCATAACACTCATTCTTGTGGCGAAATATCTATTGCCTTTGATGATTGAGAAAAAGATATTTACCATGCCCCAATTGGCAAAAGAGCGCTATGGCAGTGGAGTTAGTTTCTTTTTCTCATTTTTCTGGTTGTTGGTTTACGTATTTGTGAACCTTACATCCGTAGCTTGGCTGGGAGCTTTAGCCATGGAACAAATTTTAGGTTTCCCGCGTGAATATGGTGTGCCTGCTCTGCTTATTTTTGCAGGTATTTATTCCATCTACGGAGGTTTAAAATCTGTAGCCTGGACGGATGTAATACAAGTCGTCTTTCTTGTAGGAGGTGGTTTGATCACAGCTTGGTTTGCGCTTGATGCTGTTGGTGGATCTGGAAATGCTATAGATGGCTTCATGACTATTTTATCAAAAGTGCGTGAAGTGGATACAGATCTTCACTTTAATATGATTATTGATAGAAATATAGATGCTACCGTCTTTAAGGATCTACCTGGTTTGGCAGTTATTTTTGGCGCTATGTGGTTAACTAACTTAGGTTATTGGGGTTTTAACCAATATATAATTCAAAAAGGTTTGGCTGCAAAGAACTTGAAGGAAGCTAAAAAGGGTTTGATATTTGGAGCTTATTTAAAAATATTAATTCCTATTATTGTAATTATTCCAGGTATTACAGCATACGTGTTGTTTAACCATCCTGATTTACAGCATACTTTAACAGGCTTAGATGGAACTATCCATGTTGCCGATGATGCATATCCATGGTTGCTTCGAAATTTTGCGCCAGTTGGAATTAGAGGATTGGCTTTTGCGGCTTTAGTTGCAGCTGTCGTTTCTTCTTTGGCATCTATGCTTAACTCGACTTCAACGATCTTTACTTTAGATATTTATAAAGGTGTTATTAATAAATCGGCTTCTGAAAGGCAGTTGGTGAAAGTGGGTCGTATCACAGCTTTTGCTGCACTTGTGATAGCCGTTTTCACTGCTAAACCTTTGTTGGGTGGACTGGATCAAGCTTTCCAATACATTCAGGAGTATACAGGGTTTATCTATCCAGGAGTAGTTGTTGTATTTGGTATGGGACTTCTTTGGAAGAGAGCGACTAATCGTGCGGCTCTATGGACTACAATAGCGACCATTCCCGTTGGGATAATTATGAAAATTGCTTTACCAGAGTTGCCATTTATTATTAGAATGGGGTATGTGTGTATAATTTTGATTTCATTCGCTGTGATTTTGGTATTGACTGATAAGCATAAAGTAGTGGCTGCACCTCAAACTGAGAAAAATAGAAAGACGTTGTCCAAGGCAGGATGGTTCTTTGCTGTAACAGCAAGCGTTACTTTTATTGCTGGCTTGATATGGGGAACCACATTGTTTGGTGTGGATATGTTAAACCTTGGTTTTGACTCCATTTTTATGTTGTCAGCTCTTCTTGGTTTCTTATCTATTATCATGTTTACCAATGCCAATTCTGATACAAAAGATCCGAAAGCATATGACTTCGAGCCAGAGCTTTTTGAAACCGATGGTAAGTTTCTGTTGGGCGCAATCGGAATTGTTGTTATTATAGTATCTCTTTACGCTTACTTCTGGTAAGCCACACTCTATTAATTAAAACAGAGTTGCCGAATTTATTTTCGGCAACCTGTTTTTCTTCTGAAAACTATTTTGATTAGATAGGCTTTCTAATGGATGAATTCAAAATAGTGTAGTTTGTTGCATTCATTTAATTGTATAGTAAGATGTTAGAATCTTTGAAATCTGAGGTATGTCAGGCCAATCTGGATTTAGTAAAACATGGATTGGTGATATTTACGTGGGGAAACGTGAGTGCCATTGATAGAGCTTCAGGGTTGGTAGTGATCAAACCAAGTGGCGTTGCCTACGAGGGGATGAAACCCGAACACATGGTGGTGGTTGATCTTGAAGGTAAAACGGTGGATGGAAATCTTAAACCTTCTTCAGATATGCTTACCCATGTGGAGTTGTATAAAGCTTTTCCTGATATTGGGGGTGTGGTTCATACCCATTCAACTTATGGCACAGCATGGGCGCAGGCAGGATTGGATCTACCCATTGTTGGAACTACACACGCTGATTATTTTTCTGATGATATTCCCTGCACACGAGATATGTCTCAAAAGGAAGTGGAAGGTAATTATGAAAAAGAGACAGGCACTGTAATTATAGAGCGATTTAAAAACTTGAACCCCAATCATATACCAGGGGTTTTAGTTAAAAATCACGCCCCTTTTACGTGGGGGAAAGATGCGTATGATGCAGTACACAATAGCGTTGTTTTAGAGCAAGTTGCAAAAATGGCTTATATTGGTAAAATGCTCAATCCTCATATGGGTATGAATCAGCATTTAACCACCAAGCATTTTGAGCGTAAGCATGGTGCTAACGCTTATTATGGACAGAAGTAAAAAATTAAATTTGAAGCTATGGCAGATAAAAAATATGTAATAGGAGTGGATTATGGATCCGATTCGGCTCGTGCAATTATTGTAGAAGCAGATACTGGTGACGAGGTGGCTACCTCTGTGAAACATTATCCACGTTGGAGTGAAGGAAAATATTGTGTTCCATCTAAGGATCAGTATCGTCAGCATCCTCAAGACTATATTGATGTACTTGAATTTGTTATTACTGATGCTCTAAAACAAGCAGGTTCTAATGTAGCCAAAAATGTGGTGGGGATGTCATTTGATACCACTGGAAGTACGCCTGCTTTTGTAAATGAATCTGGGGTTCCATTGGCCTTAGTTCCTGAGTTTTCAGAGAACCCCAATGCCATGTTTGTTTTATGGAAAGACCATACAGCCGTTAAGGAGGCAGCTGAGATTAACAGTTTGGCCTCTAAATGGGAAATTGATTATACTAAGTATGAAGGGGGTGTTTATTCTTCTGAATGGGTGTGGGCAAAAGCTTTGTATATTCTTCGTCAAGATGAACAGGTGCGTAAAGCAGCCTTTTCATGGATTGAACTATGTGATTGGTTACCCGCATTAATTACCGACACACAGAAACCTTCTGAAGTGGTGCGCAGTCGTTGTGCTGCTGGTCATAAGGCTATGTGGTTAGAAGAGTGGGATGGTCTTCCTTCGGAAGAGTTTTTAACTACACTGGATCCACTTTTGGCTGGTTATAGAGATCGTCTCTATCGTGATACTTATACGAGTGACGTAAAGGTGGGTAATTTGACATCAGAATGGGCTAAACGCCTTGGGTTAACTACTAATGTTGCTGTTGGTGTTGGCGCATTTGACTGCCACATGGGGGCAGTTGGAGGTGAAGCAACTCCAAATGTTTTGGCACGTTCTATTGGGACTTCTACTTGTGATATCATGATGGCATCGTATGAACAGATTGGTGATAAGCTGATTGCAGGAATATGCGGGCAGGTAGATGGATCTGTCATGCCAGGATTTGTTGGATTAGAAGCAGGCCAATCTGGCTTTGGTGATATATACGCATGGTTTAAGCGTGTTGTGGCTTGGCCGATTGAAAATATTTTAGCCAATTCAACGGTAGTAGATGCAGAAACAAAAGCCAAGTTGATCGAAGAAACCATGGATAAAATTATACCAATGCTTTCTGAGGAGGCTATGAAAATACCCATTGAAGAATCTACAGTTGTTGCTGTGGATTGGATGAATGGACGAAGAACTCCAGATGCAAACCAGGAGGTGACAGGAAGTATTGTTGGTTTGAAGTTGGGAACTTCTGCTCCTCGTATTTTTCGTGCGTTGGTAGAAGCTACTGCTTTCGGATCAAAAGCTATTGTTGATAGGTTTACTCGAGAAGGAGTTGAGATTAAAGGAGTGATTGGTCTTGGAGGTGTTGCTAAAAAGTCGGCTTTTGTGATGCAGACTTTGGCTGATGTTTTAAATATGTCCATTAAAATTGCACGTACTGATCAAACAGCTGCTTTTGGTGCAGCCATGTTTGCTTCTGTTGCGGCAAGCGTCTATACAAAAGTAACTGATGCACAAAAAGCGATGGGTAAAGGTTTTGAGAAAGAGTACTTTCCAAATCCTGAGAATGTAAAAAAATACGAGGAGATCTACACGAAATATTTGAAACTTGGTGAGTTTACTGAATCTGAGAGAATGTAATTCTTACTATTTTTCATAAACTTCAAGATTGATAGTGTTATTATTTTGCCTGAAGCTGCTTTTAACACTTGATTTTTCAGAGGTAGTTCGATTTAGTCGAGCTACCTTTTTTTCTTCGGGAGTAAAATGTTTTTATAGTGGCAGTTTGTTTTTGACTTCACCCTAAAACATTGGATTCTTAGGTGTAGTGGCCACAAAACTTTTGAGATAAAATGGCTCAAAATAGGCTACATCTTCAAACTCCTTCTTTTTGTACTTTTTAAAAGCCAATTTTCCCATCATAAAAGCAGGTGCATAGATATCGAGCAAGAAATGCGCGTTTTTATGTTGAATAACTTCTTGGCATTTTTGAGCACCATTTCCACAAAAAATGATGGAGCGCTCGTCAAGTGTAGATTGAAAGCTCTCTGAAGTAATGATTTCAGCGTCTACGCTTCGGAAGGAGTCCAACTCTATGGTATAAAGTTCAGAATAAACTTCCATTCTTCGTGCGTCAATCATTGGACAAATTAGCGTTTTATCATTAGAGATGTTGGATACGCTTATAGCGTAAGCGGCAATAATTTGAAGTGTTGAAACTGAAATAAGAGGTTTGTTCAAGGCAAAACATATTCCTTTTGCTACCGAAACGCCTATTCGTAATCCTGTATAACTTCCTGGGCCAGAACTGATGGCTAGAGCATCTAGTTTTTCCATGGGCACTTTATAATCAGAAAGCAATTTTTCAATTAGAACAGTTAAAACTGCAGCATGGGAGTTGGGTTTCTGTTCTTCTAAAAATGCTACAAGTTCTCCTTTGTCGTGGAGAGCAACAGAACAAACAGAGGTAGAAGTTTCTATAGAAAGTATTAATGCCATGTGCTATTTTAGTGTTCCACAAAGGTATAAAATTTAGAAGCAACGAAACAGAGATTCATTAATCGAAAAGTTTACTTTGGATGAGTTTGTTATTTCGAGATATTACAAAACAAAAGCTATGACATACTCTATATTGATGATATGAGTCTATCATAGCTGTCGATTAATTTATTATTTCTTTAAAAGACTGTTGCGATCATTTAATTACTCTTCAAACCACGCATCCACCATCTCTTTATGGTCGTGATACCATTGACGTGCTGCATCATCTTCTTTGCCAGGGTTTGACTCAATAGCCACCATTAAAGTTCCCCACAATTCGTCGTTCAGTTTTACATTGCCAAAAAACGTAGCTAGTTCGGGGCGTCTTTCTGACCAACCTTTTTGCGCAATAATCGAAATGGTTTCTGCTTCACCCAAAATGCCTTTTGGGTCTTCTAAAAGTTTTAGATTATGACGGGCGAATTTTGAGTGAGGTTTCCAGCCAGTTACTACTATCCACTCATTTCTATCGTATGCTCGTTTAAGTGCGGCCAACATGCCCGCTTCACTGGATGGAACCAATTCGTAATCCAGGTCATACGCATCAATAAGGTCAGCTGTAATTCCCATAATGCCAGCCCCTGGATCGATTCCTGTAATGTTTCCGCCAAATTTATCTTTTACGCTATTGAGTTCATCAATCGAGTTGATGGTAACATATTCAGGAACTACAAGAGCAAGAATCCCTTCTGTGTATACTACCCCAACTTTTTCCAATTGATTGCCAAATTTTTCCATATAGGATTTATGGGTAATGGGTTCCCATACTTCCATAAAAACATCCGCATCTCCCTTTGCAACAGCGGTAAATATGGGTGCAACATCAGCATTAATCAAATCTACATTGTAGCCTTTTTCCTCCAGCACTACTTTGCATAAGTGGGCGTTGGCTACACATTCAATCCAGTTTACCATTGCAATGGTAACATCTTTGTCGTTTTTTTTCTTTGGTCCGCCGCAGCTACTAAAAAATAGTGCAACAACCATTGTCATTCCTACTAATAGGATATTTCTTGTTTTCATAGTTTAATTAGTTTTATTGTTTTTACCTAGGTTCTGTGTGATGCGATCTAAAATGATGGCCAATAATACCACGGCCAATCCACTTTCAAATCCAAGGCCGATACGCAACTGACTGATTCCTTGTAGAACAATTATTCCTAGTCCTTTGGCACCAATCATACTGGCTATAACAACCATGGAGAGTGACATCATAATTGTTTGGTTTACTCCTGCCAATATGGTAGGCATGGCCAAAGGCAGTTGAACCTTGAAGAGCAACTGTGAAGGGGTCGCACCAAACGCTCGGGTTGCTTCCACGCTGTCTTCAGGTACTTGTTGGATCCCCAACGAAGTTAGGCGTACCACGGGTGGCATAGAGAAAATAATGGTAGCAAATGCACCAGGAACGGTTCCTAATCCAAAAAAAAGAACGGCTGGAATTAGATAGACAAATGCCGGCATAGTCTGCATCAAATCCAGGATGGGTCTCATAATATTTTTGGCTGTGGGGCTTTTAGCACTCCATATTCCTAAGGGAATTCCTATCAACAAGGCTATAAAGGCAGAGGCCAAAACCAATGCAAGCGTCATCATAGTCTCTTCCCAGAACCCCATGTAATAGATAAATATCAGCCCCAGAATAGTGAAGATGGTATTTCTTTTGCCAGTTTTCCAATAGGCAATACCTGCAAAAAGTACAATTACCACATAGTAGGGTAACCACAACCAAAAAGATTCTATACCTCCGATGAGGGAGCTCATTCCATCGCTGATGCTATCAAGAACGCCAGAAAAGTTGGCCGTAATCCAATTCACACCTTTTTCTATATAATCTCCTACTATCATAATTCAATGGCTTTTTGGATGATATCGTCTATTTCTTCTCTGTCTTTACCTGTTGATTCGGCAATTAATGAAGTGAGGGAGACCAAACCCATAAGATGGTTATCATCGTTAATCACGGGTATGGGATAATTGGTTTTAGTAGTAAGAGGAAGCATATCCTCCACAGTGGTGTCGGGTTTTACCACCATTACCTCTTCTTTAATAATGTTTTCAATTGAAGTGCCCTTTTTCTTAATAAGTTCCACCACATCATTGATATTTATATATCCCAAAAACGTGCGGTTGGTTCTAACTACTGGCAACATTTTTAATCCTGTCTCTCGCATCATTCTTAAAACGGTTTGTGGACCATTTTTTAAACGTACAATTTTTGGATTTCGAAACATAATGCTGCTGGCCGTGATAATAGCGCTATGATCCACTTTTTCCACAAATGACTTTACATAGTCGTTGGCTGGCTCAGTAATGATTTTTTCTGCTGTGCCCACTTGAACTATCTCTCCATCTTTCATGATGGCAATGCGGTCTCCCAGCTTAATTGCTTCCTCCAAGTCATGCGTGATAAAGAGAATGGTTTTTTGCATCTTCTCTTGTAGTAGAAGCAGCTCGTCTTGCATTTGTGAACGAATAAGCGGATCTAAGGCTGAGAATGCCTCATCCATGAGTAACACCTCTGGTGAGTTGGCTAGGCCACGTGCCAGTCCAACTCTTTGTTGCATTCCTCCAGAGAGCTCACTTACTGTTTGATTCTCATATCCTGAAAGACCTACTTGATTGATGGTCTCCATGGCTTTTTTATCACGCTCTTCTTTTTTCACTCCTTTGAGCTCCAAACCGAAGGCGACATTGCTCAATACTGTGCGATGAGGAAGTAGTCCAAAATGCTGAAATACCATTGCCAGCCCAGTACGTCGAATCTCCAGTAGCTCTTTATCCGACATATTGGTAATCTCTTCATTGTTTAAGAAGATTTTACCAGTTGTAGGATTAATAAGTCGGTTGACACATCTAAGTAATGTAGATTTTCCACTGCCTGAAAGACCCATAATAACGAAGACTTCTCCTTCCTTAATGGTTAGGCTGGCATTTCTAACTGCCACATTACAACCGGTCTCTTCAAGTATCTCCGCTTTACTTTTCCCTTCTTTTAGAAGTTTCAAGGCTCTGGTTTTGTGTTTCCCAAAGATTAATGAGAGATCTTCAATTTTAATTTTACTCATAAGTAGAGATTAAAAATAGTAGCCGATATTAACATTAAAACGTTTCATCCATTTTGCATCTGGATCTCCGATACATAATCCTTCTCCAAACTTTTCGTTAAACCATGGATGATTTTTCCCCATAGCATAATCTATATACATAAAAATTGGACCAGCAGCGATTAATAACCCTGGCACTAATTGTTGTGTGTCTGAATATTCGCTTTTGTGTTTGTCAACATAGGTGTAGTCCACATGCGCTTCAATAGAGTTTACGGGACCCCATTTTACTGGGAAGGTTTTTGCCAATCCTGCAGAGTAAGAATTAGCTTTTGCTGCCACATTATAGCCTGATCCATAAGCCCCCATTTGAACAATGTCTAATTTTTGGTTGTCGTCCGAACGTGCTGCATAGTCATAAGTTAGAGCTGTACCTTTAAAGCTCCAGCCCTCGCCCCAAGCAGAGTGAATGTGTGCTGCAAATGCAGTACTGGTTTCTGACTTATTCAATTCACTGTTGTAGATGCCTCCTACTTGACCAGAAATTCCTAATTTAGTATTTGGCGTAATGTCGTAAACTGCACGGAGATTGAATTGATTCATTTCTCTGATGGTTGCTGTAATAGTATCCGTACCAACTATACGCTGGCCAGGTACTATATCGTAGGAGTATCGACTTGCAAAGCCTCCAGCTCCTTGTGGTTCTGCCTCACGAAAATAGGCGAAGTCCAACTCCAATTTTCTTATTCCAGTATAATTGAAATTAACTCCCATGTCGTAATCATCTTCTAATCCAAAGTAATATTGGCCTTGAAAGAAATAGGAGTGAGAAGCAAAACCTTGAATTCCAAAAGGAACTTGTGAAACGCCCAGCTTCATATATAAATCATCGGTCCATCCATATCCGAAGTATCCGTGGTGCATAAAGTGATTGTTTGAACTTGGATAGAAACGATACTCAAAACTAAGATCTATGCCTCCAGCTGATCCGTCCACATTTAATCGCCATGTATCCCAAGTAAATTCGGGTTGTGTTTTATCACTTACCCAGCTTTTGTCAAAAATATTGAATCGTAATGCGCCACCTATATCGAAGTGGTCTTCTTTCTCTTGTGCTACACCAGTAAGTCCTAGTGCAACAAAACATAGTATTAAAGTTGATAACTTTAAATTCATACTTTAAGTTTAGTAAAAAAAAATGATAATTGTTTTATTTTGAAGTGTTTTTGTGATCTGTATTCAATTGCAGTTATATATTTTCTCTTTTTCAGAAAGAAATAGGGACTGGTTATTTGTTTTGATTATTTATAAGTTTTACGGCTTTTATATATTGTGCTGATCTGTTCTTTAACGATGGTTCTTAGCTGCTCCTCTCTCAATTCAACTGTGAAATTGAGATTGTCTGATTTGATATTTTTGTATGCTTAATAGTATAGATGTTTTTATAAATGATCTAAATCAAATTGTGTTCTACACGACAAATGTAGACAAATTATTCGTATCTCAAAACCAAGTCTTTAGAAATGGGGTCTTTTAACACCCGATAACAGTTTGATATTAAGTATTTTGATATGGACGAGCTGTTTTTATGTTAAAATTTGTTTGGCAATGAATGCAAAAGACAAGGGGTATGTTCTATAGGACATGTTTTTTATAAGCAATTGTCCTTCTCTTCACAACGGTATGTACCCTAAACTTGTTAAGAGTGTATATATTTAAAAAGTAAAACGAAGGTGTTAAGTTGGTATTAGAAAGTGATTAAGCTTAATCCTATGCTCCAGGGATATAGCTTTGGCCCGTACCCGCTTTGAAACATCGGCGAAAGATCAGTTGTAGCGAAAACCTGTATTATTCCATACCCTGCGCGAAGAGTGGCACCATACTTAAATGTGTTGATGTTTATATCTGCTCTCGATTTTACTTTGCTGTTTTCTAAATGGTCACTGTAGATCACTTTTGTATGTGATCCCAATTTGAATCCACCATAAACTCCGCCACTTATGTGTACTCTGTTTTTATGGGAAGTATGAGAAGTAGGAAACTGTATTTCAAATAATAGGGGTATGGTTAGATAGGTAGAAGTAACTTTGTTCTTACTCACTGGCCGAGTTGCCACTTCGTGAGTAGTATATCCATTGTTGTCACGCTTTAATATGTTTTGCGAATCCAGTCTATAATTGTGAATGGTTAATCCCATCCCCGTTATCATCCCAAAGTTGTTCCCAC
This sequence comes from uncultured Alkaliflexus sp., assembly GCA_964544795.1. Taxonomy (GTDB): domain Bacteria; phylum Bacteroidota; class Bacteroidia; order Bacteroidales; family Marinilabiliaceae; genus CAZHHH01. The sequence continues at coordinate 10,354 of CAZJDS010000059.1, forward strand.
CTTTTTGCAAGCCGATACTATAAGGTAAAATGTTAAGCCCTACTACCATAGATTTTTGTGCATTAAGGTGCATATACTCGTAGTCGTTGGAGAGAGCAGTTCCTAATTTCGTAGATGAATAATTGTTGAAACCAAGTTCAACTCCGCCCCAATGCCCTCTAAATTTATCTATAGGTGTTAAGTGCATGCGAACATGTGATCTATTTTGTTGAATACTACGCTCTACTTCAAGGGATCTTCCGCTCATTTTTATTTGCCACAAAGTGTCAAGAGATGTGTGATCTACGATATTATCATTTGAATATTCGTTATCAATACCACTGCCTATGTTTGAGTTTTTGATTTCTCCTTTATTTGCTCCTATAGTATAAGACAGGGAGGTTAAAATCAACAGAACTATATATAAAATCTTCTTAATCATGGGTAATGTCTTAAGTATTAAAAGTCTTTTTTTAAAATG
>CAZJDS010000060.1:0-10673 GCA_964544795.1 uncultured Alkaliflexus sp.
AGCTCCATATTTTTTTACTAATGGTAATATAGATTTTAACGATTCTTCTTTTCCTGTCTAAGAGAGGTGAAGTAAAGCTGTGATGGATCGTCGGGCGCTATAAATGGCGAAAAGTCACTGTTCCTCGAATTAAGTTTTCTAATCTGTTCAATCACATGAGCCGTAGGTGGAGGTGGTTTTAAAGCTAAATTACAAGAGGCTTTGCCATTATAGGCACGTTGGTCTCCGAAATAGTTCTTCATGTATTGATCGTACAATTCAATAGCCTCTTCGTAACTACCTGTCTTTCGAAGTTCTTCCGCTTGGTAGAGGATAGCCTCTGGCTCTGGGTATTCGTGGCGTATGGCTCTCGAAAAGGCAGAGGCAGCCCTTCGGGGTTGGTTGACTTTTCTATAACTGTGCCCAAGGAAATAGGATATCTCGCCTTTGTAATATTTGTTTTTTTCTTTGCGATAGATGCTATTAAGCGAAGAGGTGGCTCTGTGGTATTCTCCCAAATCGTAATTTTTTTTGGCTTTCCCCAGACGATTGGTCCCAGAACACCCTCCCAATGGAAGAGTTATTAGTGCTAATAGTATAAAAACGAGAGTGGCAACAAGGTTCTTCATAGCTGTAAATATAGCAAGTCCATTTGGTAGTTGGAGTCACATTATCTTTTAAAACGTCGTTTGTAACAGTTTATTTTAAATTATGGGTGTCTTCTATAAACTTGATCTCTTCTCACATTTGCTTTTAAACTTATTGACATCAAAGTTGAACAATTTATGAAAAACTTATCATGTTTTTAATGAGGGCTTTGATTGGAGAGAAATAAGTGTCAATATATTATATTGTTATTAAACTGAACGGGTAGCGGTATATATTTAGCGTTGTGAAAGGAACTTGAAACTTTCCAGTTATCAAAAACTTTATAAAGAGCTAAAAACCAATTACTTAAACGTTACCGCCGCCTGAAATATGACCTCATATTAGCAACTGTAATTTAATTCATTTATATATTTCAAATGGTATTACATATGACACTTTTACCTTTTCGCCGTAATGTTCTCCTGGAATCCATTTTGGCATATATAAAACTATCATCATACATTCATTATTGATTTCTTGTTGCAGCCCTTTTAAAATCTCAACATTTGAAGTGTTACCAGTTTCATCAATAATGAAATTAACATATACCTTTCCTGATATGTTTGACTGACGGATAATCTTATTCTCTTTTATACTTCTTTCAAGATATGAACGTAAACTATCTTTCCCACCAATGAATTCAGGCATTTTATCGACAATTGTATAAGAGTCTTTTTTTATTTTAAATTCAATATGGATACTGTCATTTATTTTCGATTCAGTTAAACCTACAAAATAACTCTTAATCCCGTTTAAATATCTTTGGGTTTTTGGCTTATCAAAACACGAATCTGTTATTGAGAAAAGAATACTTACGAGTTCATAATTAATTGTTCTTGGCTTAGGAGACCAAAATTCAAATGATTTAATTTCCTCATTAATATTTAATCTTCCAGATACTGTAATACCATCAAATCCTATATGATTAACTGTTATAGAGTCTTTATTTCTGATAGAAATCCCCGTTCTAATATTGTTTGTTTTATCAAACTTATAGCTATATAGAAAGTTGTTTAATGTTATTAAAGTTTTATTGTTAAGATATGATTTTTCATTAAAATAGAAGTTGTTTAGTTCTATATAAGATAAATTACTATCATTATATGTTATCGATATTTCAGCCTGCTCTATAAAAGAGGGTTCAAATTTTACATATAAATTGTAGCTTTGAGAAAAACTATCCGCTGATATAAGTATTAGAAATATGTTTATGAAGTACTTCATTTTTATTCTGACTTTTAAGCATTATCCACAACAGAAATATAAACAATTCATTTTGTATTGTAGTGAAAAAAAGAGGTTGTCCTAAGAAAAAATTCAAGACAACCTCCGAGATTTTTTAAAACATATGCTATTCCTGTTTATTAATTTGCTCAAGTATAATTTGCTTTAAAGCTCCATTTCCATAATGTCCCATTTTCGGTTTCACAACCTGACTGGTTTTATCGACAAGCACATAATGAGGAATTCCAGAAATGTTGAACTTTTCGCTTAAAAAATTCCATTCGTCATCAGAAACTCTAAAATGCTCTCCCTTAATATCTGGAATCATATTTTCCCAAGTTTTTTCAGGCGTTGTTTGATTGGTAATATATACAAAAACTACATCTTCGTCTTTTAGCTCCTCCTTTAGAGGTTTTATGCTTTCGATGCCCGAACGGCAGGGACCGCACCATGAAGCCCAAAAGTCAACATAGACAACTTTGCCTTTAAATTTTTCCATCATAGCTTCAAACAATTGGTCGGCCTCCGTTTTAGGAACTTCATTTTTTGTATAACCCGACTTGTTTTTATTGGCTTCAATTTTTGCTATACTTTGATTGTTAATAGTTTCCGAATACTCTGCTATAAAGGGTGATGAGATTGTCTTTTTAAAGTTATCCAACTCTTTTTGTGAGACAGGAGACATTTGAGAAGTAATAGGGTATAAAAAGTCTTGTGTATTCATCACATCCTCAATTAGGCCCGATTCAATTCCCAGTGAGTCTTTTAATAAACGGTTTCGAGTAGTTATTCTTTTCTCCGCAAAGAACTTACTGACAAAATCTTGATGTCTTTGGTGAAATTTATTGAAGGCTTCTCCGTTTTCAGTGTAAAATCTTTGAAGTTCCTTTCCCCAAGGTTGTTCGTTGAAATCAGTATAAGCATTTACCAGCTCTTGTTCCTCTTCAGTAATTTCAATACCTTTTATTTTTAGGTGATCTGCCATCATCGTAATAGACACTTCCAAGTCTTTGCTATTTTCTCTTAAATCTTTTGTTTCATCTTCATATTTAGTATAGAATTTTCTGTTTAAATCAGAATATTTTTCACTATAAGCATCTACCTTTTTTTTAGCTTCCGATGTTTCAAACTCTTTTAGTTTTTCAATTAGTTGTTCATCTTCAGTGGTTAAAGGTTCCCCACTTTTTATGAGTTCATTGGCAATATCAATTGTAGTAAGACTGATACTTTTATTATCACTTAATATGTTACTATACTTAAATCTGTTAACAAAGGAGTTATAAGAATCACTAATGACAGCTATAGGATTGTTAACAAAATCATTGGTAATAAAATCATAATAATCGTGTGGAGGATTTTCTATTTCTATTGGAAGTTCTCGTTGCGTATAAGGGATTTTATATTTTTCTCGATAAGCGGAACTGAAATTCATTTCATACGAAAGGAGAAGTTCGCCATATCTATAGTTTATATTTAATTCTTTAATTTGGCACGCTTTCGCATCTAATCCCTTTTCTTTAGCAAGTTCATTTAAACGCTGTAAACCATTATCCCGTGCTTTGGAAATATAGATCTTATAATCTTGAGGTGTCATATCAAGAATCTTTTCTTGCATGTCTCTATAGTTAAAAGATTCGATATGTTGAACTTCGCTTAAATCTTGATTGAGTAATCCCAACTCACCCATAAAACAGGCATCTTGTCCGTCGTACATAACAAAAAGATTTTTGCCTGGCTCTAAGAAAAGAGATCCATTGGCAAACGGACTTCTCAAATATACTGAATGGGGATAATAATAGGGAATTTTGATGGAGAACTCTCCATTTTCTGAAACTCTTATTGTTTTTGATGATTGATCTCCTGTAAGTAGGTCATTTACATATATTACAAAGGTCTTAAAACCTACTCTGGGAGAGTATCCAGCAATAAACCCATTAAATGTAACAGAGTCATAATTAAAGATTGGAGAGGTATAAATCGATGTGCTTTTAGAGCTTTTAAAAGTGGGTAAAATCTCTTTAGAGGCATATAACTTTAACTTTTTAGAATCTTCTCCTGCTAATAATTTGCCTTCTTCACCTTTCTTTAGGTAAAGACGAGCTTCCTTTTCTTTTCTAACTAAGGTAACATACCCTTTGGCTTTAGTAAAGTCACTATCCTTATATTCCCATACTTGATTTTTATATATAGCTTTAGTATCTAATAGACCCAACTCCCATTCTCCATTCGTCGTGCTATACCAATTGCCTTTAAATTCCTTTGGAACTACAGAGGATGATTTATGTGGTTTTAACCTTATGTCATAAATCGCCCAATTCCCTCCTTCATTGCCCTCGCCGTAATCAATCGTTTCCCAATCTTCGCTAACTGGAGGGAAAAACAACTTAAAAGCAACTTGCCCGGAGTCGGGCATCCAGTACTTTTCATTGAAGGGAATACCTTCAGTTGTGACAACATAAAGTTTTTCATTATCTACTGGGTTTTGAATATAAGTTTCTTTGGGTATAGATATCCAGTTTCCAGGAGTGAAATTGACTAAGAAACTCATTATTGTGGTTGAATCTCTCAACTCAATTTTTGTGAGGTTCAAATAAGGAGCTGTTGAAATTCCATGTTTGGGTTCGTCAATTACTTTTTGTGCGTTAACCGATGACAGGCATAGAGCCAAAATCAGGGTTAGTGTTAAGAAAAAACTTTTCATTTTTTTGGTTTAAAGTTAAACAAGGGTATTTATTTTATTAATTTATGCTTAATCTGCTTATAATAAATTGTTTATAGTCTCATCCCCTCCTGAGTAATTCGCTGCAACGAAAAGTGTTAGAGTGCCACTGAGCCATTTGATATTATTGATTTGACTTTGTCTCAGAATAAAGAGAAGACAAACAGTATTTAAGTATTCTTTATTATTTATGAATCCGGTATTTTTGGTAATTAAGTAAACTGGAGTTGTTTTTTTATTTACTAATTTATTCTCTTCTTTTAACAAATATATTAATTTATTTTACTTTTCAATCAACTGGACTATTTGTTTTTTTAGATCATTATAATAATTCAAACATAGAATAAAGCCAAGCATTGTTTTTAAAAGAAGAATCTTAATTAAGTTTTTCTATAATTATTAGTTATAGTACCGAGCTTAAAGTAGCTTTTGTGAACAACTTACTCTTCCGCTTTTTTTGCTCTATTGGCATACACCGTTATTGTTGTTAAAGACTTTTAGAAAATCAGGGAAAGTAAGTTTGATATTCTTTTTAGGAGTTTTGTTCTGAGATGGGTGCTTTTTTAGGATAGCATTTTATACTACAAGTTGATATCATCGAATCAGTAAAGTTCCTATTTTTTCTCAGTGAATCGTCTTGCTTATTAAATATAAAAACCGTTGTAAAAACAGTTATAAAAAAACTAATCAGCCTATTGTTATTTACAATTATGGCTGAATCTGTTAACTAAAGTTATCGAAAAAACATTTAGATTTTACAGAATAGTAGTAAATTAAAAAATTCTGTAAAATCTAAATGAATTGATTTTACAGGTGAATTACTTCTCCATAGGCCGCTGCCGCTGCTTCCATTATAGCTTCGGAAAGAGTTGGATGTGGATGAACCGTCTTCATCAGTTCATGTCCAGTTGTTTCTAGCTTTCTGGCAACTACCAACTCTGCAATCATTTCTGTCACGTTGGCTCCAATCATGTGGGCGCCTAACAACTCACCGTATTTAGCATCAAAGATAAGTTTTACAAACCCATCTGTGTGACCAGCTGCACTGGCTTTTCCAGAAGCAGAAAATGGGAATTTACCAACTTTTAATTCGTAGCCTGCTTCTTTGGCAGCGGCTTCTGTCATTCCAACAGAAGCAACTTCTGGAGAAGTGTATGTACAGCCAGGAATGTTGTTGTAATCCATCGGCTCAGGATTTTGACCTGCAATTTTCTCCACGCAAATGATTCCTTCTGCGGAAGCAACGTGAGCCAGCGCTTGTCCAGGAACAATATCGCCTATGGCATAAATTCCTTTTACAGAGGTTTGGTAAAATTCATCTACCTTTATTTTTCCCTTCTCTACTGTCACACCTACCTCTTCAAGTCCGATGTTTTCTATATTTGAAGTAATACCCACTGCTGAAAGTACAATATCGGTTTCTACAGTGGTTTCTTTTCCTTTTTTATCTTTTATAACCACTTTGACTTTTTTGCCAGATGTATCCACAGAAGTGACTTCAGAGCTTACTTTTACATCAATTCCAGCTTTTTTGAAAGAACGCTCCAACTGTTTGGATACTTCAACATCTTCTACTGGAACAATGTTATCCATAAACTCAACTAAAGTTACTTTAGTTCCTATAGTGCTATAGAAATAAGCAAATTCACTTCCAATTGCACCAGAGCCAACAACAACCATTGATTCAGGAAGCTTTTTTAATACCAAGGCTTCACGATAACCTATGACTTTTTTCCCATCCTGTGGTAGGTTAGGCAATTCACGGCTGCGTGCACCTGTGGCTAAAATAATACTTGTGGCTTCTATTGTCTCCTTTTTATCCCCTTTCTTGGTTACTTCTACTTTTTTGTCGGCCGTTAGTTTTGCAGAACCTTCAATGACTTCTATTTTGTTCTTTTTTAATAAGAATTGGATGCCTTTGCTCATTCCTCCAGCTACATTCCGGCTGCGATCAACCATGGCATTTAAATCAGCTTTGGAACTTCCAGTAGTAGTTATTCCATAGTCTGCAGCATTATTTAGATAATCAAACACCTCTGCGCTTTTAAGAAGTGCTTTGGTGGGTATGCATCCCCAATTAAGACAGATGCCGCCAAGCTCGGCGCGTTCAACAATAGCTGCTTTTAACCCCAGTTGAGCTGCTCTAATGGCTGCAACATATCCACCAGGACCGCTTCCAATAACTAATAGATCGTATTTCATTGTATTGTAGTTTGTATTAATTTCTGATTTAACTTTTTGCTTTTTACCCCTTGAATATAGGAAAAAAATATGTTTATCGACAGTAAAAATTTGCTTTTATCCTATTCAGCTTCTTTTCAAAACAAAATAACGAAGATATGGTTCAACAATTTTCAAATCTGAAATTTCATTTTTTATTTGTTATAAGATATATGGTTGAAGAACAATCTAAATAGCCTTACTTGTCAACGATAAGCTGTTTTATCACTTCCCATATAACAATTCCTGCCGACACCGATACGTTTAAAGAGTGTTTGGTTCCAAACTGAGGAATCTCTAAAGAAAGGTCGCACAGATCTATCACTTTTTGTTGAACTCCTTTGACTTCATTCCCAAAGATTAGCGCATATCTGTTAGTTTTCTTGGGTTTGAAGTCTGTTAATAAAATACTTTTATCCACTTGCTCCACTGCTACAATTGTGTATCCTTCTGATTTTAACTGTACAACAGCCTCTTCTGTTTTTTCAAAATATTGCCAACTCATTGAATCTTCTGCTCCCAATGCAGTTTTATGAATTTCATTGTGAGGAGGTGTGGCAGTAATACCACATAATAGAACAGATTTTAATTTAAAAGCATCGGCTGTTCTAAATACACTTCCCACATTATTTAGACTTCGGACATTGTCCAATACAACGACTACATTATGTTTTTCAGAAGCTTTAAACTCTTTAGTGGTTAGTCTGTTTAATTCAGTGATCTTAAGTTTTCGCATGAGAATAGTTTCAGTTCACAAAAGTATAAATAAAAAAGATGTAAGATGATTCATTTTTTTTCTTAAATTGAGATCCTTTTGTCAATCCAATTGAACCAGCTCTCTGTTTTATGGTTAGTTAATTTTGTAGTTGATCCTTATTTCGGATCTTTTTTTAATTTTTTTGTATGAATATACATGAGTATCAAGCTAAGGGCATTTTAAAAGATTATGGTGTAACCATTCAGGAAGGATATGTTGCTTCTTCAGGAAAAGAGGCTGTGGAAGTGGCAAAGCGTCTGCACGAAGAGACGGGCACAAAATGGTGGGTGATTAAAGCACAAGTGCATGCGGGAGGACGCGGAAAAGGTGGTGGTGTTAAATTAGCCAAAAGTCTTGATGAGGTTCAGAAAATTTCCGAACAGATGTTGGGTATGACATTAGTAACACCTCAAACGGGACCAGAAGGGAAAGTTGTTCACCAGGTGCTAATTGCACAAGATGTATATTATCCTGGGCCCTCTGAACGAGCTGAATATTATTTAAGTATTTTATTGGATCGTGAAACATCCAAGAATGCAGTAGTTTATTCCCCTGAAGGTGGAATGGACATTGAGGAAGTAGCAGCAAAAACACCCGATAAAATTTTTCGTGAAACCATTGAGCCAGGTTTAGGAATTCTTCCTTTTCAAGGTAAACGTATTGCTTATAATTTGGGCTTAACCGGCGATGTAGCTAAATCTATGGTTGCTTTTGTTGAACAACTTTATAAAGCTTATGAATCTATAGACGCCTCTCTTTTTGAGATAAATCCTGTGCTTAAAACTTCCGACGATCTTATTTTAGCTGTTGACGCTAAAGTAAATATTGACGATAATGGTTTGTACCGCCAGCCCGAAATTTTTTCAATGCGCGATTTGCGAGAGGAGAATGCTGCCGAGGTAGAAGCTGGGGAGCACAATCTTAACTTTGTAAAGCTGGATGGAAATGTGGGTTGTATGGTTAATGGCGCAGGTTTGGCCATGGCTACTATGGATATCATCAAACTTTCTGGTGGAGAACCTGCCAATTTCTTGGATGTTGGGGGAGGTGCTAGTGCAGAAACAGTAGAAGCTGGTTTGAAAATAATCTTGGATGACCCCAATGTTACGGCTGTTTTAATTAATATTTTTGGAGGTATTGTTCGGTGTGACCGTGTTGCCAATGGAGTTGTAGAAGCATACAAAAAATTAGGAAATATTAAAGTTCCCATTATTGTTCGCTTGCAAGGTACAAATGCCCAAGAGGGTAAGAAAGTGATTGATGAATCTGGTCTGAAAGTTTACTCGGCCATTACTTTAAAAGAGGCTGCAGATCGCGTCAGGGAGTTGGTGTAGTCATAGTTATTGTAAATAAAATCAATAATAGTTTACGAAATGTATGATAATAGATTTATTGGTGCACATGTAAGTGCTGCTGGAGGGGTGGAGAATGCCCCTCTTAATGCCGTTTCTATTGGCGCCAATGCCTTTGCTCTTTTCACCAAGAACCAGCGTCAATGGGTCGCCAAACCTTTAACTCAGGAAAGTATTGATGCTTTTAAAATGAATGTGCAAGATTTAGGCTTTAAGTTTGATCATATTCTTCCCCATGACAGTTATTTAATTAATCTGGGGCATCCTGAAAATGATGCTCTTGAAAAGTCACGTGCTGCATTTTTAGATGAGCTGCAGCGATGCGAACAACTGGGATTAAAGTTGCTAAACTTTCACCCTGGGAGTCATCTCAAGAAAATAAGCGAGATCGAATGTTTGAGGATTATTGCAGAATCCATCAACAAAGCTTTGGATAAGACTGAAGGAGTAACTGCTGTTATTGAGAATACTGCCGGACAAGGTTCTAATGTGGGATATAGATTTGAACATTTGGCTGAAATTATAGAGCAAGTAGAAGATAAGTCACGAGTAGGGGTATGCATTGATACTTGTCATGCATTTACTGCTGGTTACGATTTTGCTGACCTTTCAAAATACGCTGCTATTTGGCAGGAGTTTGATGAAACAGTTGGTTTTTCATATTTAAAAGGAATTCATCTTAATGACAGTAAAAAACCTCTGGGGTCTAAGGTAGATCGACACGATAGTTTGGGAGAAGGATATATAGGGATGGATTTTTTCAATCGGTTTATGTCCGATGAACGTTTTCAGAATATGCCTATAATCCTCGAAACGCCCAATCCTGATATCTGGAAAGACGAGATTCAATATCTACGTAAACAGGTTTAGGGATACATCTAAATATGGCTTGAAATTTGCCTAATTGTATAGTTAAAACCTAAATGACTATGAGGTTGCTTCAAGTTTATACTTCATTATTAATATTTTTCTTATTTTCCCCTACTACTTTTGCTCAAAACAGCAATCAGAATAGGGATTTTTATGTTTTAAGAAGTACAGTGGTGGCTGGAGATACGATTCCGCATATTCTTTTAGATGAAGTTACTGTTGTTCCAAAGTGGGAATTTAAGTCTGAAAGAGAGAGAAGGAATTATGGACGTTTGCTTGTCAATATAAAAAAGACACTGCCTTATGCTCGCCTTGCTGGTGTTAAGTTACAGGTGATCAATGACAGTTTAATGCATATAAAGGGGGATAAGGCGAGACGTCAATATTTAAGAGAAGCTGAAAAAGAGCTTTTTTCTGAATTTGAGGCTCCATTGAGAAAGCTTACTTTCTCCCAAGGACGAATGCTGATTCGTCTTATCGATCGAGAAACAGGATCCACCAGCTATCATTTGATTAAAGAGTATAAAGGAGGTATCCCTGCTTTTTTTTGGCAAGGGATCGCTCGTTTATTTGGAGCCAATCTTAAAGATGAATATGATCCTAAAAAGGAGGATAAAATGGTGGAACACATCATTACTTTGATAGACAATGGGGTTTTGTAATTAAATAATGTTCTGTTATTAAAAAAGTGTATAATCATTGGAATATGGATGTTACACCTTCTGTTTTTTGTTAAAAGTAAGAAGCCCGTTTCTTACCTAAAAACATTATAATTTAGCTGTTCCTTTTTCGCGAATGAGTTCTATTATAGCATCCACAATTTTTGTTGCACTTTCTGCAATCTGAACAATATCTGAATTGAGCATATAACAAGGTGTAGAAGCTATTTTATGTCGGCGATCGA
>CAZJDS010000061.1:0-10589 GCA_964544795.1 uncultured Alkaliflexus sp.
TGTGTGATCATATTACGCTCATCAATAAAGGCAAGTCTATTTTAAGCGGCGAAGTTTCAGAAATAAGAAGAGAATATCGTGACAATCCGGCACTTTTAGAATATTCGAACGCATCTACACCAATCGAATCACTTCTTCCTTCTCAATATGTGGTTCACGAAAAATCACAGACCAATGGCTATTCTACGCTTCGTATTGATATGCCCAAGGGTGCCCCTTTAAATGAACTTATTCAGTTGGTTTCACCTCACTGTCAAATTCACAGTTGCAGTGAAGTCTTACCTGGGATGGATGAGGTGTTTATTCGTGTGGTCAATCAAAACAGATAGTTTCAATAGATAGCTTATTAAACTCACAATATTGTTATTGTGTCGCAACAATCCTTATTCACCCAAAGTCGAGAACTTATTTTGATTTTAATGCAAAATTTGTGAAGAATAGAAAAACACAGATCTTATGAACAAAATTTCATTGGTGCTCCAACGCGAATATTTAACGCGTATTAGAAAAAAGAGTTTTATTATCATGACCTTGCTGGGGCCCTTATTATTTGCGGCCATGTTTGTTATTCCAGGGTGGTTGGCCACTATGGAAGACAACGACGAAAAGGTAATTGCGGTACTTGATGCTACAGGTTTGTACGAGCATTCCTTAAAAGATTCTCCTCTATTAAAATACCAATATCTTCCCATGGAAGCTGAAGAGGAGCTGCGTAACAATTTTTCAAACTCAGGCTATTATGCCTATTTGGTAATTAGTGATAATTTGTTGGAGAAACCAGATGCTTTGCGTTTGATTTCATCGGGGCAGATTACTATGGATGTGAAAGATCATATTCGAAGAAGCTTGCGAGAATATCTGAAAGAGGAAAAGCTTAAGAGTTTTGAGATAAGTGCATTGAATACAATTTTTGAAGAAGTCAATTCCGTTGATGTTCAGCTTTCTACAGTAAAAATTGGCAGTGATGGAGATGAGAAAGCAAGTTCCACAGAGGTGGCTATGATTATTAGTATTTTATTCGCTTTTCTTTCGTATATGTTTGTATTCGTTTACGGAACTCAAGTTTTACGTGGTGTGATGGAAGAAAAAAGCAGTCGAATAGTTGAAGTCATTATCTCATCCATTAAGCCTTTTCAATTAATGATGGGTAAAATATTGGGAATTGCATTGGTGGCTTTGACTCAATTTTTATTGTGGATTGTTTTGACATTGGTTATATTATTTGGCATTAAAACTCTTGTTTTTCCAGATTCTAATATGCCCTCTCGAATGGATGGAATAGAAACGGTAATGGGAGACCAAGGTCATAATGAAGAAGAGATAGTTGCAACGGGAGATTTTGATTATGCCCAGATAATGAGCGTTGTGGAAGGGATTAATATCACCCAAACACTATTGATTTTTCTTGTTTATTTCATAGGAGGATACCTTTTGTATGCCGCGCTGTTTGCGGCCATTGGTGCAGCTATTGATACGGAGACGGATTCACAACAGTTTATGTTGCCCATTACCATTCCCATTATTATTGCTCTTTATGTGGCTATGGCTGCATTTAGGAATCCACACAGCACCATGGTCTTTTGGTTTTCCATGATTCCTTTTACGTCACCCATAGTGATGATGGCTCGAATTCCTTTTGATGTCCCCATGTGGCAAATTGCTTTATCAATTTTTCTGTTGGTGGCTGGTTTTGTTCTTGCAACTTGGTTTGCAGCCCGAATCTATCGAACAGGAATTCTCATGTATGGTAAGAAAGTTAGCTATAAGGAGCTATGGAAATGGTTTAAGCAAGCAGGTGGATAATTAACAATACCCAGCTCTTGTATATTAGCTTAAAATTCTCTTTTTTTATATCTTATAGAAAATATAGCATTATAAAATGGAAAAAACACGTGTGGCGATTATTGACCTTGGAACAAACACCTTTAATCTTTTGATTACAGAGGTGGAAGGTTCCTCCTATCGAATTTTAACGGAATCTAAGTATCCCGCAAAATTAGGTGAAGGAGGAATCCATAAAGCGACCATCACCGCTGAGGCAATGAAGAGGGGAATTGAAGCATTAACAGCTCATCTGATAACTATTTCAGAATATCAAGTGGAGAGTATTTTCTGTTTTGCAACTTCCGCCATTCGAAGTGCCACCAATGGGGGTGATTTTGTTCGAAGGGTGAAACAGGAGTTGGGACTTACTATTCGAGTGATTCCTGGGGATGAGGAAGCGCAGACCGTTTTTGATGGGATAAAGCAAGTAGTTCCATTAGATAACTCCTATTCATTGATTGTGGATATTGGTGGTGGTAGTGTGGAGTTTATTATTGCAAATAGAAATGGAATAGCTTGGAAGGATAGTTATAATATTGGTACTGCTCGAATTCTTGAGCAGTTTAAACCCTCTGATCCGATAACGGATAAAGAGGTGTCGAAAATTAAAGAATATATAAGTACAAAATTAAAGTCTTTGTTTGAAGCAGTAGAGAAGTTTCCTATTTATAAAGTGGTGGGATCATCAGGGTCGTTTGATACTTTAGCTGCCATGATAGCCAAGAAGGAGTACCCGCTGTTGGATATCACAAAAATTATCAATTTTAAGATGAGTAGAGAGTATTTATCAGATTTGCACGAACTTCTTAAAAAGTCTCATTCTCATACTCGTCGTGCCATACCTGGGATGGATCCTGCAAGAGTAGATAATATTGTACCTGCATCTATTATGATTCAAACTGTTTTAGCGCATGTGAAACCTGAAGAGGTTTGGCAATGCTCCTTTTCTTTAAAAGAAGGTGCTATTCAGCAGATTATTAGTAGTGAGTTTTAGTCTGAAAGTTCAATAGAGAAGTGTTCCACTTTAATTTAACACCCTAAAAACTCATTTAGCCGACAATATATTAATAGATAAATATGTCTAAGATTTTAGTAATTGACGATCAAAGAAGTATTAGAAATACGCTCAAGGAGATTCTTGAATATGAAAAGAACCAGGTTGTAACAGCCCAGACCGGTATGGAAGGATTGGAGTTACTTGAGAAGGAGAAGTTTGATATTGTTTTGTGTGATATAAAAATGCCTGAAATGGACGGCATTGAAGTTCTTCAAAAGGTGATGGATAAATCACCAGAGATGCCTGTAATAATGATCTCAGGACATGGGAATATTGATACAGCTGTGGATGCCATAAAAAAAGGTGCGTACGATTTTATTGAGAAACCCTTGGATTTAAATCGACTTTTGATCACTATCCGAAATGCTGTAGAAAGAAAAGACTTAGTGGTCGAAACGACTGTCTTGCGACGCAAAGTGAGCAAAACGTACGAGATGATTGGTGAGTCTGAGCCTATAAGGGCGGTTAAGGAGATGATTGAAAAAGTAGCTCCAACCGATGCGCGAGTATTAATCACGGGTAGCAATGGTACAGGCAAGGAGCTGGTAGCCAGATGGCTGCATGAAAAAAGCAACCGTGCGAGCAAAGCTTTTGTTGAAGTAAATTGTGCTGCCATACCTTCCGAACTTATTGAAAGCGAGCTTTTCGGTCATGAAAAGGGTGCTTTTACTTCGGCTGTTAAGCAGAGGAAAGGGAAGTTTGAGCAGGCCCATGAAGGAACAATATTTTTGGATGAAGTGGGAGATATGAGCCTTTCGGCTCAAGCTAAGGTGCTTCGAGCTCTTCAAGAGAGCGTGATTTCCAGAGTAGGAAGTGATAAAGATATTAAAGTAGATGTGAGAGTTGTGGCAGCCACCAATAAAAACTTGCAAGAAGAGATTAGAAAAGGGACTTTTCGTGAAGATCTTTTCCATCGATTGGGCGTGATTTTGATACATGTGCCAACTTTGAAGGAGCGTAAAGAGGATATTCCATTATTGGTAGATCACTTTAATCAAATAATTTCTGAAGAGCTGGGCATGGGATTAAAATCTTTTGAACCCTCAGCAATTTCTGCGCTTCAAGATCTTGATTGGACTGGTAATATTCGGGAGTTTAGAAACGTGATTGAACGGTTGATTATTTTAGGAAATCAGAAAATTACCGATAAAGAAGTGAAAGCTTATGCAGTTCCTGTTTGGTAGGTGTATGTTTTCTGCCTACTATATTCATTACATTGATAAATTTCTAAATAATTATAGATGCGAACTAAATTATATCCTCTCAAGTTTGAACCTCAAATGAAGTATCGTGTTTGGGGAGGTGATAAAATAGAATCTTTACTTAATAAAGATGTTAAAGGAAAGGAAAGGATAGGTGAGAGCTGGGAGCTTTCGGGTGTAGAGGGGGATGTATCTGTAGTGAGCAATGGCTTTTTGAAGGGAAACACACTTACTGAGCTGATAGAAGTCTATATGGGCGATCTCATGGGTGATCGGGTTTTCGACAAGTTTGGACACTCTTTTCCTTTGTTGATTAAGTTTCTTGATGCGCGAGAAGCACTCTCCATTCAAGTTCATCCTGACGATGAATTGGCTGCAAAAAGACACAACTCTTTTGGGAAAACAGAGATGTGGTATGTTTTACATGCCGAAAAAGATGCATATCTCATCAATGGCTTCAATAAAGAGATGACGCCTGAAGAATATGCAAAACACGTAGAAAACGATACCGTAGAATCCATACTTGCCAAACATCCTGTGAAAGAAGGGGATGTTTTCTTTATTCCTGCTGGACGCGTGCATGCTATTGGAGCAGGGATTGTAATTGCAGAAATTCAACAAACCTCTGATGTCACATACAGAATCTATGATTTCAACCGATTAGAGAAAGATGGCAAACCACGTGAATTGCATACACAAGAGGCGATGGACGCCATTGATTATAAATTGTACGATAATTTCAGAACCAACTATTCTCCCAAAAAGAACGGATCGGTAGAAGTGGTTAAAAGTCCCTACTTTGCCACAAACCTTTTGTCAGGTACTTCGAAGTTAGCACGTGATTATTATTCATTGGATTCTTGTGTAATTCTTATTTGCACTCAGGGTGATGCAGAGTTGCATTACAATGGAGCTGTGGAAACATTGAAGTTTGGAGAGACTGTATTAATCCCTGCTGAATTAAGACAGATTGAGATAGTTCCGCAAGGAGAGGTGAAAATTTTAGAAGTTTATATTCCTTAGTGCTCGTTAGGATCCACTTAAACTCTTCCTGCTTTTCTTAAAACATACTATTTTTTTGTCGATTTATTATTAATTTCCCCAGATTGCTATAAATTTGCAATCTGAAAGTGAGTTTAAACTTTCAATATACCTTATTTAATAGCTTACAATAAAACGAGATTTTTTACATGACAAAAGTTTTAAAATTTGGTGGCACCTCTGTGGGATCTGCCGAAAAAATTAAAGAAGTCGCACAACTCATAAGTGGTTCCGACCGAAAAATAGTAGTACTTTCTGCCATGGCGGGAACCACCAATAGCTTGGTGGAAATCTCTAATTATCTCTATAGAAGAAATAACGATGGTGCCAATGAAGTGATTACTCAGTTAGAACGTAAATATTACGAGGAAGTAGAGGCACTTTACTCCACTCCCGAATATAAAGAGAAAGGAAAAGAGCTGGTTCAATTCCATTTTGAGCATATAAAATCTTTTACAAAAGATGTGTTTACAGTATTTGAGGAGAAGGATATTTTGGCTCAGGGCGAGTTGCTGTCAACGGCTATGATGAATTTCTATCTGTTGGAGCAAGGAAAAAAATCTGTTTTATTGCCTGCGTTAGAATTCATGCGAACCAATAAAAATGGAGAGCCAGATACCAGTTATATCCAAGAGAATATTCAATTGGTTTTGAATGAGCATAAAGGAGTGAATCTTTTTATAACGCAGGGCTTTATTTGTCGCAATGCTTTTGGTGAAATAGACAACTTGCTTAGAGGTGGAAGTGATTATTCTGCTTCATTAATGGGTGCTGCCATTGGTGCAGACGAGATTCAAATCTGGACAGATATTGATGGTATGCACAACAACGACCCTCGATATGTTGAAAACACAAAGTCTATAGCTCACCTGTCATTTGACGAAGCAGCTGAGCTGGCTTATTTTGGGGCTAAAATATTACACCCTACAAGTGTTCTTCCTGCTAAATTGGCGAATGTTCCTGTTCGGATTCTTAATACCAATGATCCAAAAGCACATGGAACTTTAATATCGGGAGATGAAATTCATAGTGGTATCACCGCCGTTGCTGCGAAAGATGGTATAACTGCTATCCGCATCCGTTCAGGACGAATGTTGCTGGCCTATGGTTTCTTACGTAAGATTTTTGAAGTGTTTGAGAGTTACAAAACGCCCATCGATATGATTACTACTTCTGAGGTAGGAGTTTCTGTAACCATCGATAATGACAAGCATTTGGAGGATATTGTGGATGAAATACGGAAATTTGGAACAGTAGAGGTGGATCAGAATCAAGTTATTGTTTGTGTAGTGGGAGATTTGGTGCGTGGCAACACAGGTTATGCCGACCGTATTTTTGAAGCGCTAAAAGAGATTCCTGTCCGTATGATATCGTATGGTGGAAGTGACCATAACATATCCATATTGGTGGATGAAGATCATAAAAAAGAGGCTTTGAAAGCTTTAAGTGTTAAACTTTTTTAGATTTCAAAGGTTAGATTTTATTGAGCGTTGCGTGGGAAAAAGCTTATTTAGAGTTTCCTTTATGTGCTCACTCTCTCTGAAAGATCATTTTTTACATGTATAATAAGAAATTAACAAAACCTCCATGGCTCAGAAATTCCCATTAGAGAAGTTTCAAAACCTTAAAACGCCGTTCTATTATTACGATATGAACCTTCTGGAAAGAACTCTTCAGGAGGTGAAAGTCAATTCAGACATATATGGTTTTGTGGTGCATTATGCCATAAAAGCCAATGCAAACATTCGGTTGCTTGAAATGATTAAGCGTTTTGGTTTTGGTGTGGATTGTGTGAGCGGATATGAAATTAAACGTGCTCTTGATGTTGGCTTTTCACCTGATGGAATCGTTTATGCTGGAGTGGGCAAGGCCGATTGGGAAATTGAATTGGGAATTGACAATAACATTTCTTGTTTTAATGTGGAATCACTGCCTGAGTTGGAGGTAATTAATGAAATTGCTGCTTCTAAAAACAAAATAGTAAATGTGGCCATTCGCATAAATCCAAATGTTAATGCCAATACACATCATTATATAACCACAGGCTTGGATGATAATAAATTTGGTGTAAATCAGGCCGACTTGGAAAAAGTGATGGATGCATTGGTTAATTTTAAGCACATCCATCTTCAAGGTCTTCATTTTCATGAGAACTAAAATCAAAATTTGAAAATAATAAATCTTATGAAGAGTTGTGTGTGCGCGTAAATGAATTACAGCAATGGTGTATTGACCGTAATCTATCGCCCACCGTTATTAATGTGGGTGGAGGATTGGGTATTGATTATGACAATCCAGATGATCATCCAATTCCAAACTTTAAGGATTATTTTAAGGTGTTTAACGAGAGCTTGGAGTTGCAGCCCAATCAAGAAGTGCACTTTGAATTGGGGCGCTCCTTAGTGGGGCAGTGCGGCAATCTAATTTCCAGAGTGCTATATATCAAAGAGGGAATTAAAACCCAATTTGCCATTATTGATGCGGGTATGACGGAACTGATTCGTCCCGCACTTTATGGTGCTTATCATAAAGTTGAAAATATTTCGAGCCATGCACCTACGTCTGATTATGATGTAGTGGGACCAATTTGCGAATCCTCCGATTCTTTTGGCAAAAAGATAGCGTTACCACAAACCTCAAGAGGTGACCTCATTGCTATTCGATCTGCAGGTGCTTACGGTGAAGTGATGGCTTCTCAGTACAATCTCCGACCATTACCTCAAGCATACTACTCTGATCAGTTGGAATAGCGTTAATCTCTGAATTAAACTGCTCTATTTTGGCAGAAGTTCTATTGATGTTTTCACTACGAGCTAAAACTCATAATCCACACAAGCTCGCTGCTCCATATTTTGGCGAATTAATTCTGACACCTTCTGGTGTTCAGGATGAACAACATAAGCTTTTAAATCCTCCCAAGATTCGAATTCACTAATAAGTGAGAGATCATATTTTTCATCGGGATTATCATTGATACCAATCTCAATATATTTTAGCTCAGGAACCACTCCTCTAAGTGCTTCCAATGCCTTCTTTATCTTTTTCAAAGCTTTTATTTGCTCTTCAACGTTGGGGTTCTCTTTGAACCGAAATAAAACGATGTGTTTGATCATTTCTAAAATATTTTGTTACGATACAAATATCGATTTTTATTTTAAGTTTTGTCTTTTATCTCAAAATTGTATTTCTTCACTTAATTGCATAATGAGGAGACTCTTATAAAGAATCATAACGCATTGCTCTTAAATCTCCATAATGTTTGATAACTTTCTCATGATTTTGATGCTAAGATAGGAATTTGCACATTAATTATTTAAAAGTTTAATAACGGTAGATCTTATTTAGCAGAAAATATTTTGAGTAATTTTATTAGAGAAGCTTTGTTGTCCAATAGAAAAGTGTAGTAAGTTTGTTTACAGGTCTTTGTTAAATAAATATTTTTTGATTTGTTACAGATATTTTTTTAAAAACTGAATGAATATATGTTGATTATTGGTATTGCGGGAGGCACAGGATCAGGAAAAACAACAGTGGTTAAGAAAATGCTAAATCGACTTCCAGCTGGCGAGGTGGCACTTCTTACTCAAGACTCTTATTACAAAGATAGTTCGCATCTACCTATGAATTACCGGCAGAAAATTAATTTCGACCATCCAGATTCTGTTGAGTTTGACCTATTAGTTGATCATCTTAAACAGTTACAAGAAGGAAAATCTATAGAACAACCTGTTTACTCTTATCTTACTTGTACTCGTCAACCAGAGACTTCAAGAGTTTCTCCTGCAAGAGTGATAATTGTGGAAGGGATCTTAGTATTAACTCATCCTGAATTACGAGAATTAATGAATCTAAAGGTGTTTGTGGATGCCGATCCAGACGATCGGTTAATGCGCGTTATTCATAGAGATATGGAAGAACGTGGCAGAACGGTTTCTAAAGTGTTGCAGCGATACGAAAAGACAGTTAAGCCTATGCACTTACAGTTTATTGAACCTACCAAGCGATATGCAGATCTTATTGTTCCACAAGGAGGCAACAACCATGTGGCAATTGACATTCTTTCTCAATATATTTTACGTAAGCTTTCTGGTCTATAATTTAAACTATTTCTTATGCTCCAGCAGTACTCCATTGAAGATGTAATGTTTATCGATATTGAAACAGTTCCTCAGCACTCCAATTTTCAGAATATGGACGAAGAGTTCCAATTGTTGTGGGACAAAAAATCCACTTTTTTTCGCTCCGAAGAGCAATCTGCAGCCGATGTTTATCAGCGTGCAGGAATTTATGCTGAGTTTGGTAAAATTGTCTGTATCTCAGCGGGGGTTGTTATCAAACAAAAGGGAGAACTCTTTTTTAGAGCTAAATCTTTTTCCGATCATGATGAGAAAAAGTTACTACAAGAGTTTGGAGAGATGATCAACGCATGGTGCAGCAATCCCAAACATCAAATTTGTGGACACAATGCCAAGGAGTTCGACTTTCCATACATAGCAAGGAGGATGTTAATCAATGGGTTATCTTTACCTTCGGTGTTAAATATAGCTGGCAAAAAACCCTGGGAAGTAAAGTTTTTGGACACGTTGGATCTCTGGAAGTTTGGTGATTATAAAAATTACACCTCTCTGGCATTGCTCACCAAAGCTTTTAACATCCCAACTCCCAAAGACGATATTGATGGAAGTCAGGTGGCTCAAGTCTATTACGAAGAGAACGACTTAGAGAGAATTGCCATCTATTGTGAAAAGGACATTATGGCAACCGCTCAGCTTTTCTTAAGATTTAAAGGTGAGAATTTAATTAAAGAGGAAAATTTAATTCGTGTGTAGAATTTAATTTAGCTTTTTATATTATAGTTGGTGAAATTCATAATGCCTGTGGCCTATTAAATTTTTTACTCCAATTAAACATAAATGTACACTTCAAATATTTGATAATAAGTAGGACTACAGCTAATTTAAATATTTTCTAAATTAATAAAACTCCTTTTTATGAAACTGAAAGTACTAATTTTAGCAGTGGTTATTTTTGGGGTCATTTGGGTTGGGAAAGCAGAATCTACAGTTGTTCCTAAAACACCCATGGAAGAGTTGCCTGCTCCTTCATCATTTGAACGCAATTTTACTCCCCCTGATTTGTTGACAATGTTTGATGGAACTCCTGTAACTTCACCTGAACAATGGGAAGAAAGAAGGCAAGAGATCAAAGGAATGCTTCAATTCTACATGTATGGAATGTGGAGATCGGGTGAGGAGGTAACTTATAATTTAGCTGCTGATAACAAAACATTAGAAATATCTGTGACTCATAATGGTGAAACCATAACATATAATGCTACCTATTCTTTACCTCAAGGTACCGCCCCTGTTGGCGGATGGCCTGTAATAGTTGGAATTGGTTCTGTTGGTCAGAGTGCTTATGCTTTAGAACAAGGTTATGCCACTATTAGTTTTAATCCAGGAGAT
>CAZJDS010000062.1:0-10294 GCA_964544795.1 uncultured Alkaliflexus sp.
AAGAAAATAACCATAGAGATTTGGAGTGATTTTATGTGTCCATTTTGCTATATGGGGAAACGAAAATTAGAGAGAGGGTTGTCTAAATTCGGCCATAAAGAGATGGTTGAGATAGTGTGGAGAAGCTATCAACTGGCACCAGATTTGGTGACCGATCCCAACAGGAACCTTAATGTTTATTTTGCAAAAAGCAAAATTTGAAGGTTTAAAATACAATTTAGATAAAGCAATTCCTCCTAATACATTTCAGGCGCATCAGATGTCTCACTTTGCAATAGGCTATGGCAAACAAAATGAAGCTGAAGAGGTACTTTTTCGCTCCTACTTTACCGATGGTAAAAACATCGATGATCGTGCTACTTTATTAGAGTTAGCGGAAGAGATCGGTTTGGATTCAAAAGCTTTAAATTCGGCTTTGGATAAAGAAATCTTTGCCGATGCGGTATTAGCAGATAGGGAAAAAGCAAAGGAGCTTGGTATTCGCGGAATACCCTGTTTTGTAATTAACGGCAAAGAGAGCATCTCAGGAACCTATGATGATCAGACCTTTTTGGATGCTCTAAATAGAACTTATGAAGGTGTTGATGGAGCTTACGTAGATGAAAATACAGAGATAATTGATGGGGAGGTTTGCACCATTGATGGTGAATGTAGCTAACAGGCTAACAATTTTAAATTGCGGAATTGCTACTTCGTATTATAATATATAGAGGCAGATAATTATTTGCATATAGTTTCAATTATAAAATTTCATAACAATACTAATTTGGGCTAAAGCCCGATGGAAATGCAATGAAATGCCCCAGAATAAATCCTGGGGCTAATTATAGATGTTCTAAATAAATATCATTTTATAATTAGGCACAGCATTCGTGACGTGCAATATTACGTATTGTAAATCGGTTTTAATCGAAATGTAAGTATCCTAAATTGCCACTTACCGAGCTATCTTGTTAGGCTTTAGCAGGTTTGTCTTCTTTTTTTAACCAATATATATGATATTGATATATGTGCTTAATATCTACTGACTTCTTTCTATTTGCGGATATAGTCAGATCTGTTTTATAAAGTTACGCTCCAAAGATCCTCCACATTGTTTTGCCAATCTATGAACTTCTCTTTTCCGCCACGAACCTTCCAGTCGGAGTCGATGGTTAATTTAGAACTGATTCCTCCACGTGGGTTAAATACCATAACGATTCGAATTCTTTCAGGCTCATATACCTCCATTAATTGATCATAAAAGACATTGATCAAACGTTCATAGGAAACAGTAATATTGCGTAAGTTATAGACGTATTGTTTTAGTGATTTTAGTTCAATAATTTTCTTTTTTGGATAGAAAGTTAAGAAAACATCTGCAAAATCAGGTTGCTCCTTAACACCCAAAAAAGTGAATTCAGGAACTTTAATTTTAATTTCGTACGCTTCTTCGCTTGGATTGGGTAATGCTTTTAAGATGGAAGCGTTAATGTCTTTGTAGGTTAAAATTTTCTGTGTCATTTTCTTCTTAAAATAATAATCTATTTACTTCAATATGTAAAGTTAGTAAATTACTCTTTGAAGCCAACTTAGTTGCCTTTCAAATATAGTTTAATCGCTATTATAATTACCAAGGAATTACTATGCTTATATTATCTTCCTTACTATTAATAATATCCATCGTTAAATTTTAATATCTTTGCACAAAATTTTAAATAGCGTATTGTGGGAAAAAGACCTAGAAAAAGCAAGCCTTTACTTGAAAGAATTGAAATAACTGATGTGGCCTCTGAAGGCAAATCTTTGGGACGATTTGAAGATCAGATCGTGTTTGTAACCAAGACTATTCCTGGCGATGTGGTGGATGTGCAGGTGACCAAAAAAAGACGTCATTATTATGAGGGTTTTCCAGTTCATTTTCATACCTATTCAAAGATTAGGGTTGAACCTTTCTGTGAGCACTTTGGTGTTTGTGGAGGTTGTAAATGGCAGGCTCTCCCATATGCAGAGCAACTTAAGTTTAAACAGAATGAGGTCTTCAACCATCTTACACGGATAGGAAAGGTGGAGTTACCAGAGTTAATGCCTATTATTCCTTCTCCTTCTGAAACGTTTTATCGCAATAAAATGGAGTACACCTTCTCGAATAAGAGATGGTTGTCCATAGAAGAATTGAATTCTCAAGAAGAGATTACTGATAACAATGGATTGGGATTGCATATTCCAGGCATGTTTGATAAAGTCTTGGATATTAATAAATGTCATCTTCAACCAGAGCCTTCTAATTCTATTCGCTTGGCGGTGAAAGAGTATGCTGTGGCTAACGGATTAACATTTTTTGATCTTAGAAATAGAGGCGGATTTTTACGAAATCTGATTATTCGCACTTCTTCTACAGGTGAAGTTATGGTGGTCATCTCCTTTTATTTTGAGGATAAGAAAAATCGTAAAGGACTCATGAAACATTTGGAAGCAAAATTCCCTGAAGTTACTTCGTGGATGTATGTCATCAATGAAAAGGCCAACGATACCATAACCGATCAGGATATTCTTCTGTTTTCAGGGCGTGATCACATTTTTGAAATAATGGAAGATTTGAAGTTTAAAATTGGGCCAAAATCTTTTTTTCAAACCAATTCTGCTCAAGCCTTAAATCTTTATCGTATTGCGCGCGATTTTGCTGGACTTACAGGTAAAGAGACAGTTTATGATCTATATACAGGAACTGGTACGATTGCTAACTTTGTGGCGCATCAAGCTAAACAAGTCGTAGGTATTGAATATGTACCTGAAGCCATAGAAGATGCCGTAGTTAATTCATCTATTAATAATATTGAGAACACTACTTTCATGGCTGGAGATATGAAAGATCTTCTCAATGCAGAACTCTTTGAAAAATATGGTCGTCCAGATGTAATCATCACCGATCCCCCTAGAGCAGGAATGCATGCGGATGTGGTAGAAACGATATTAAATGCTGTACCCGATCGAATTGTATATGTAAGCTGTAATGCAGCCACTCAGGCCAGAGACTTGAATCTGCTGGACAGTCGGTATAAAGTAACTAAAGTGCAACCCGTTGACATGTTTCCACACACGCATCATGTAGAGAATGTTGTGCTTTTAGAGAGAAGATAGTTTATAACAGGCAAAATCAGCTAAAGTAAATTCTTTATGCGTTTTTTTAATAGTTTGTTGTAAAAAACAGATTCCTGATTAAATTTGCACTACTTAATTTCCTTTAGGCCCAGGTGGCGAAATTGGTAGACGCGCTAGTTTCAGGGACTAGTGTACGTAAGTACGTGCAAGTTCGAGTCTTGTTCTGGGTACTTTTAATAATAAACCCCTCTTGTAAAAATTTCGTTTACAAGAGGGGTTTTTAAAATTCAAGTATGATTTTTTTTTTTATAAACTTCCTGTTTGACCCAATTATACTAAAATAAAAAACAGCTGTAGTAATAGATACTCCTAAATTATAGAGCTTTTTATGACATACATTTTAGACTCATAGAAGATACTCTATCATATTTATTTTCTTAGAGGTTTCAAAAGATACTCCAATCCATTCAATTTTATTTCATAGACGGTGCTAAGCATCATACCCAACTTGCCTTTAGGGAAACCTTGCTGTGACATCCAAACAAGATAATGCTCAGGGATATCGCATAACAGATAGTTTTTATACTTGCCAAACGGCATTCGTTGGGTTACCAAGCCATTCATGATCTCTCTACTGAAGGCTTGTGAAAATGGTTCTTGGTTCATTAAAAATCAAAATTATCTGGATCTGGACCAACCCGCATGCCTCTGTCCAGTTTATCAATAAACTTCATATCTTCTTCAGAAATGGAAAAGTCGAAAATCTCACTGTTGCTTACAATACGTTCATTGTTTGCACTTTTGGGAATTGTGATTACTCCTTTTTGTAAGTTCCACCGCAACACCAATTGCGCTATGTTTTTATTGTACTTATTAGACAACTTTTGCAATTCAGTGATTTCAAAAACATCTCCTTGCATTAAGGGACTCCATGCTTCAGGCTGAATACCCATGGATTTACACTTAGAGAGTAAATTTGGTTGAACCAGTCGTGGATGAAACTCAACTTGATTAACCATAGGCGTAATCTTCGCTGTTTGCATCAACTGATCCAAGTGATGCTCAAGAAAATTACTTACACCTATTGCTTTTACCTTTCCTTCCTCGTACAAAGTTTCCAGTGCACGATAGGTCTCATTAAATTTACCTTGAACAGGCCAGTGAACCAAATAAAGATCCAGATAGTCTGTTTTGAGTCGTTTTAGAGAATCATGAAAGGCGTTAATGGTACTGTCATATCCTTGTTTTGAATTCCAAACTTTACTAGTAATCCAGATGTTTTTTCTATCGATAAAAGATTTCTTAATAGCTTCCCCAACACCATCTTCGTTATTATAAATGGCTGCTGTATCAATATGCCTATATCCATTTATAAGCGCATGAGTAATGGCATTGATTACTTCATGTCCATTTTGAGTTTTGAATACGCCCAAGCCAAAATAGGGCATTTCGGCTCCATTGGATAGCGTAAATGTGCCTTTTACATCTGTTATCTTCATGGCAGATATTTTTTGATGAGGATTTATATTCTTAATTTGTTGGTGATAGCTGTTAATTTAACGTTTATCAGTGATGAATCCAATTTTGTAAGAAGATGTGAAGAGAACTTATATTATATTAGTATTATTAGAGCCACTTTAATTATTCAGGCCATACATATTCCTCTTCTTCCTCATCCCAATAGGGTGCCCATTGGATTTCGGATAATTTGCCATCTTCGAACCATAGGTTTAAACTTACTTCTGCTATGGTCGCAACTTGCTGATCTTCGTCTTCTTCTCCAACGATCTCTTCGGTTTCGATATCGCCCAAGTTCATAATTTCAATTTGCTGCATTACTTCCTCTTGGCTTAGACCCAGTAAATCAACTCCTTCAAAGGTAAAGTCAGATGAGCTGGCGGCGATTGAAGATAATTTCCAATTATCGTCCTCATCAAATGTTACAGATAACTCTAACTCGTCGTAGTGCCAAGCTTCAGAACTGCCCATATCTTCATCTCCTTCGATGGTCTCTTTTTCACTGGGTTCACCCAGTATGGCTGCTACCTCTTTACGTGTTATTCCAAATTTTAGGTTGCCAATGCCTTTGCCGAGTTCAATATTTTTTGCAGTCATATTATTTTATTTTTTAATGGTTTAAATTTTATTAAGAAAGAGGAGGCTTACGTCTAAGACTTTTCTTGTCCGAAAGCTTTCTTTTATCATCCATCCGCCTAAGGCGTGAACCTCTGGTGGGTTTTGTTGAAACTCTCTTTTTTTCTTGTTTTAACGCCTCTGCTGTGAGATCGAAAAAACGCTCAATCACTTTTTGTTTGTTGCGGAGTTGCGTTCGTTCACTTTGTGCAGATAGTACTAATTCGCCTTCACTATTTATTCTGTTTTTCAATCTTTTACGTAGAATATTTTTTTCATCGTCTGTAAACTGTTCAGAATTGTCTATGGATAATCGCAGTTCTACTTTTGTGTTTACTTTATTAACATTCTGACCTCCAGCACCCCCACTTCGAGAAGCCGAAAATTGCCATTCTGATGAAAAGTT
The DNA here is from genome assembly GCA_964544795.1 of uncultured Alkaliflexus sp. Taxonomy (GTDB): domain Bacteria; phylum Bacteroidota; class Bacteroidia; order Bacteroidales; family Marinilabiliaceae; genus CAZHHH01. The sequence continues at coordinate 5,621 of CAZJDS010000062.1, forward strand.
TCTATTAAAGATTGATTTGAACATCTAATTTTTGAGCTAATTATTAAATAAAGATAGTATAATTTTGAACATTACTTTCTTAGTAATCACTTTGTTTGAAAAAGAGATTTGTAGTGTGCTGTAATGTAAATTCAATGGCTTTGAAGAGAGGTTGTTTTTTGTGGACTAAGCACTTTATAAGATTACTACAACCATCCATTTATATCAGCCATCCATGTAAGAAGAATGGAGATTGAAAATGAGATGATAGGGGCAATCAGCCAAACGATAAAAAACTTGTTGACTTCTGTTTTTCTGAAGATGTTTTTTGCACCTAATTTAGCAACCCCAATTCCTAAAATCGCACCCACATTGAGCTGCACCAGTGAAGTGGGAACCCCTTTGGTAACTGAGGCTATCAGAAGAAGACTGGCAGTTACGAAAGCAATGATAATAGCTTCGATTTTCCCAAATAAGATAATTTCTTTACCTGTGTTCTGCATAATCTTTCTTCCAAATACTGAACTTCCGATACCAAAGTTGGGGGCTACTATAAGCGTGGAGAGAATCATTATTATTTTAAAATTGGCTTCTGTATTATTAATATCCAGCTCATTCATTGTCATAGAGGCAATGGGTCCCGCTGCATTGGCTACATTATTGGCTCCAATACTAAAGGCAACATAGAGTGACATTCCCACCACCAAAACAGTAAGGATCGGGTGGCTGTGCGTTTTGGGATTCATTAAATAACCTCGTTTTCTGATGGGATTGTAGATGTATTTCCCAATCAGAAAACAGACAAAAAATGAAACTAACGGTAAAATAAACCAAGTGGGAAGAATATCATAGAGAAGTTTATCGCTATTTAGCTTATTCAGATAAATGGCTGGCGCAGTAATAGCTAAAATTGTGGACTGGCTGGTGGATTGCGGGATACCTGTAATATTAGCAAAGAGGAGTGAGAGACTTACTGAAAGTAAAATAATGCTTACCAGTGAAAAATTCATCATTTCTTTAGGGAGGATGTCGTTGCCAAGAGTCATTGACGTGTTTTTACCAGCAACTATTGCTCCAAGAAAAACCATGATGCCGAAGAGTCCAGGAATAAGATTTTGTCGGATAAGCCCAGCACCATAAGCTACAGAAAAAGCAGGACCAGTTCCGCTTCCACCCATATTAATGGCCAAAAACATAGCAATGATGTAGGGTAGTAGAATATGGTTGAAAACTGAAAAATCCATGGATTAAGTACTTGGCTGATTGTTTTTTACTGTATATATCATGGGTGAATTAGAAAAATTTAAGCAACCCCTTTTTGTAAAAATAGAGAAATATTAGGAATTGAAAGCCTTATCAAAGTAAATTGGGTATTAATGCGTATAAACATACAATATTAATCCGTTGCATTGATAGCCAAGTGGACGCGTGATGTTTTATAAATAAAAATCCCATTCCAATTGCTTGTGAACTGGAATGGGATTGTAGATTTCATAAATTGTTTTTCCGTATTATTGCAAAGACTAATTAATGTTTGGAAGCGAAGAATATTGTTTTGAGTAACGCAAATGCTGATCTACGTAATTCTCATCATAGGAAATGGTTACATCTGTTACTTCACCATTGTCGTTTTCAACCAATTTGTAGACGGGATTCACAAACCCACGATAGGGCGATAGACTCAACTCTTTGTATCGCTCAAGAACTTCTTCGTGAAGTGGTTGATTTACTTTTACAGCATAAGTTTCAATCAAGTTTTTGGCTTCTTCAAAATCACCTGTTGATTTGATGCGTTGAATTTCTGCCAACAACTCTCCAAACAACTCGCGTACTTTATCATAGTCATTTATGACAATATATGTTTTACCATTGCGAACTTTCATCTCAGCTGCTTTTGAATCTTTTGCTTTATCCAACACCCATGTTGCCACCAACTGACGATTGCGCATGTGTGCCTGTTCAATATCTTTCCCTGGTTGAATGCGCGTAAGTTGAGAAATGGCGCCATTCATTAAATAACTGTAGTATTGTGCTTTATACGCTTCCTTATCAGGAAGTAAACCCAACTCGACAACTTTTGGATCTGCCATGTAATAAAGACCAAATAAATCGGCACGAGCTTCTTCAATTGGGCTACCATAAGCTTTGAGCGCATCACCATCTACCCCAGGAAGTAATTTCCCTGAACCGTGCCCCAAGCATTCATGAAGATCGGTGTGTAAATTGTTTGTGATGGATCCGAACTCTTTTGCTAATTTAACTTCTTCGTCGCTCCACATAAATTCTTCAATAAACCCGTTTCCAAGAGAAGCTTTGTTATAGGCATCCGTGATGTTTTCAATGGTAACAGATTTTGATCCGTAATCTCTGCGTATCCAATCCGCATTGGGCAAGTTGATACCAATCGGAGTTCCTGGGTAGCAATCACCACCCAAAATGGTAACTGTAATAACTTTTGCAGAAACACCTTTTACCTCTTCTTTTTTGAATCGATCATCGATGGGGGAGTGGTCTTCAAACCACTGTGCATTGTTGCTAATAATTTCAGTGCGTTTGGTCGCATCAATGTTTTTAAAGTTCACAATGGACTCCCAAGTACCTTTCATCCCAAGCGGATCGGTATATACTTCAATAAAGCCATTTATAAAGTCAACCTGAGAATCTAAGTCATGCACCCAAAGCACAGAATAGTCATCAAATTTCTTTAAATCGCCTGTTTGATAAAAATCAATCAGCGAAAGAATTACTTGTTTTTGTTTATCATTTTCAGCTACGTTTGCCGCTTTTTCCAGCCAATTTACAATGCGTTGGATGGCTGCTGAATACATTCCGCCAATTTTATATACCTGTTCGGTAAGCGTACCATTTTCTTTGACTACTTTACTGTTCAATCCATAAGAAATGGGGGTGTTGTCTTTTGGATCTTTCATTTTATTATAGAAAGCCTCTACCTCTTTTTGGGTAACACCCTCATAAAAGTTTACAGCCGATGTTTTTACCAAATCTACTCCTGCCGCTTGATTGATGCGTTTGGGGAAAACTGTAGGATCGAACATAATTGGCGTCAAAGTTTCAATGAGTTTGTCCACCGATGCTCCTTCTGCCAATGGCATTTTTTCTGGATCTATTGATTTGACCAATTCTGCAAAATACGCTATCGAAAACTTGGGCAATATCTTGTCTTCCGAATAGTGGTGATGAATTCCACTTCCCATCCAAACTTGTTTTAGATAAGTTTCAAAACTCTTGAAATTTTCGTTGGTCTTATCGCCAGAATAGTTTTCGTAGATTGCTTCCAACGTGCGACGGATCGTTAGATTATATTTATTATGCTGATCATACAGTATATCTCTGCCCTCGAGTGCAGCTTCTGATAAATAGTAAATAAGTTCTTTTTGTTGGAGCGTGAGATCGTCAAATCCATGTACTTGATAGCGAAGTATCTCAATGTCTGCAAACTTATCAACTGAATATTCAAAGTTGGAATCTGCGTCGTTGTTGGTTTGCGGTTTATTGCTATTGGTGCAAGCAGCAAGCAATAGGAAAGATGATAGCATAAAGATTGTTTTTTTCATATGATTATAATTTGTTTTTCATTTGCCATATGGAACTCGCCAGAATAATCATCCTCCTTTGTGAGAAGCTCTCTCATGGCTCGTTTCATGGTTCTATAAGTTGATATTTTGAATACAAAGGTAATAAAAATGTGATTAGTAAAAGTGGTAGAAAGTGATTCAGTTCTATAACAAAAGAGTGTACATAGGTATTTCAAACTCGATTTCTTAGGTCTTATTTTGGCCATATAAATTGTGTGATTGTTTCGAGGTCCCTTTGTCGTTTTTAAAGGATAATCCCATCCTATTAGCTTATTTAGGATGGGATTGTTGATCTCCATAATTGTTTTTGATTTAGAAGAAGTCGCTTATTTTTATTCCTGCATGTACTGTTCTTGGGGATTTAGGCCCATAAACATAACCCGGATCTCGATCGCCACCTTTGTCAAAATCATTTTGATAGCTGTTGAGAATGTTTTTAACCCCTGCAATCAATTGGAAGTTACCTAACTTCGTTTTAAAAGTATAATCTGCTTTAAATGACCAATCGAAAAACTCTTTTGATTGGCGTAATTCGCCTTCTTCGGGGAAATCTAAAGTTGGACCAAAATAAGGAACCAACATCTTGCCTGTATAAACACTATTTGTATTCAAAGATATTCTTGGCGTCGGTTTCCACTCCAGCATAAAATAGCCATACTGATCGGGTGTTCTTAAAAAATGCTTCTCATTAAAATCTTGAGGTGCGCCATATTCACTATTTTGGAAGGTGTAACTACCGTTCATACGCCATTTTGAGGAAGGTATATAGGTCGCTTCTAAATTTACGCCTTTTACTACTGCACCTTCTGTCTCGTTCACACGAGTATAAGTAACCACTCCCTCTGTATCGGGGAGTCCTATCTCATTGGCAAATGGATTCTGTAGATCGGTGTAGAAAAATTCGGCCAAAAGCTCCAGGTTATTTGAAGTTCCTTCCAGTTGATAACTAAATGATGCCATATAACTGTTGCTGGTCTCCTGTTTCAAATCTGGATCGTTGAGGTGTATTACTTGGCGTGCTTCTGAAGTTTCTACATGTAGATCTTCGTCAAAAACTTGTGGTGCGCGATATCCCTTAGAATAAGAAGCGCGTGCCTGA
>CAZJDS010000063.1:0-10287 GCA_964544795.1 uncultured Alkaliflexus sp.
GCTTTTGCTCAATTATGGTTTGCCATAAAAAAGAAAAAAGCGCTGAAACGATTCGGAAATCCAGAGTTGCTTACGCAATTAATGCCCGACGTTTCGCTTTATCGCCCCATGGTTAAATTCTATATATTACTGTTGGCTCTATCTGCTATCATATTTACTTTGGCTGCTCCTCAATTTGGTACGCGTATACAAAATATACAACGAAAAGGAATTGAGATTATCGTTGCTTTAGACGTGTCCAACAGCATGAATGCCAAAGATCTGGAGCCAAGCAGACTGGAGAGGGCCAAACAAGCCATCGCTCGATTAACAGACAGATTGGTGAACGATAGAATTGGCTTAATCGTTTTCGCAGGACAAGCTTACACTCAAATACCCATCACTTCAGATTACGCTTCTGCTAAAATGTTTCTACACAGCATAACTACGGATATAGTACCTACACAAGGTACTGCCATAGGCACAGCAATTAACTTAGCTACCCGATCGTTTAGTGAAATGGAAGATGTTAATCGCGCCATCATTGTGATTACGGATGGAGAAAACCATGAAGACGATGCGGTTGGAGCGGCACGTGCAGCAGCTCAAAAAGGAATAAAGGTTTATACAGTAGGTATGGGTTCACCAAAAGGAAGTCCTATACCCATGGGTGGCTCCGGAAATTTTCTGCGAGACAACCAAGGTAATGTGGTTATTACAAAGCTCAACGAACCTATGTTAGCTGAAATAGCCAGTGCGGGTGATGGAGAGTATGTTCCTGCCAATAACATTCGAGGAGGAATCAATAAATTAATGGACGAGCTCTCACACTTGGAAAAATCAGAGTTTGAATCAAAAGTATATACTGACTTTGAAGATCAATTTCAAATTCTTGCAATCATTGCGCTGATTCTACTCATTATAGACTTTATGATACTTGAAAGAAAGAACAGAATATTGAAAAAGATAAACCTCTTTACAGTTGATAGTGACAAAAAGAGTTCATCTGTTCCCTATCATTCAAAACTTTAGATGTTAAAAATCAATTGACCATGAAATTTAAATATATTCTTTTTATTCTTGTATTTGCATACAGCCTAATTGGTTTCAAAGCCAACGCACAAGAAGAAAGACGTTTTGTGCGCAGAGGTGTCGATAAAATGGAACAAGAAAAATACGGTGAAGCTGAAAAAGAATTTAGAAAGGCGTTAGAAGAAACCCCTACCTCTTTCGAAGCTGGATATAATTTGGCTTCTTCATTGTTCAAACAAGAGAAGTATGAAGAAGCTTTGCAGCAACTAAAAGGAGCCGAACCATTTACACAGGATCCAAAAAAAACGGCCAGCTTGTACCATAACATTGGTAACAGTTTGCTACATCAGCAGCAAATCGATCCTGCCATTGAAGCATACAAAAACTCCTTACGGCTAAACCCTACTGACGATGAGACACGTTACAATCTCATCGCTGCTATGAAAATGAAAGAAGAGCAAGACAATCAAGACGATCAGCAGCAAGATAAAGAACAGCAGGAGGAACAGCAACAAGACAAAGAAAAACAAGAGCAACAACAAGAACAAAAGGAGCAGGAAAAGGAGCAGCAAGATCAACGGCAGCAGCAGCAACAGGAAGAACGCCAACAAGAATTAGATAAAGAAAATGCAGAGCGTCTTTTGAATGCCATTGAGCAAGATGAGAAAGAGTTGATGGAAAAGCTGCAAAAAGAGAAACACAAAGAGCAACAGCCAGTTAAAATCGATAAAAATTGGTAGTTTTGCTGCTTAATTAGGAATATAATAACAAGGATGTTTGGGAGCAATTAAAAACATCGTGATATAAAGAAGTCGGAATACCATCCGAACGCTAAAAGTAAATAAATTACGGATGAAAAAGTTATTAATATATATTTCACTCTTACTCTCCTTTTCTGCATCCATTAAAGCAGAAGTAGAGTTTACCGCTACCGCACCAAAAACAGTAGTTCAAGGAAGTCGGTTTCAGCTGGTTTACTCCATAAACGACAAAGGGTCTGATCTTAGAGTTGCAGATATTCAGGACTTTCAAATTTTGATGGGTCCTTCCACATCACAAAGTTCATCGGTACAGATTGTAAACGGACAGGTTAGCAGGAATGTTAACTATTCGTTTACCTATATTTTAAGTGCAAACAAAGTAGGGAAATTTACCATAGCACCCGCCACCATAAATGTAAATGGAAAGAGCTATGAAAGCAACAGCGTTGTAATTGAGGTAATCGAAAGCGATCAACCTCTCCCCTCTTCCCCATCTACAAGAGACTCCAGTCCTGAAACGGGCACCGTATCAGGCGAAGAGCTTATGGTGACCGTTACAGCCAATAAAACTTCAGTTTATCGTGACGAGCCTATTTTGCTCACCACCAAAATTTACACCCGTGTTAATTTAGAAGGTATTTCAGATGTTTCGCAGCCCGACTTGAGAGACTTCATTGTTCAGGAGCTACCTGCACAAAGTGAAGCAATCCAATGGACCATGCAAAACATTGACGGCAGAACCTATCAGGTAGGAACTTTCAGTCAAAAGGTTTTATATCCCCAAAAAACTGGTAAGCTGGAAATTGAACCTACCTCCATTGAGTTTATGATTCGGCAAAAAACAGCCCGCCAATCTCCTGGCATTTTTGGAGATTTTTTCGATAGCTACCGAACAGTTAAAAATAGAGTTCGTTCCAAAGGATTATCCGTTCAGGTAAAGCCGCTTCCTGAACCAAGACCCGCTAATTTTTCAGGAATAGTTGGAGATGTTAATTTGCAAGTATCCGCTTCAAAAACAGAAGCCAAAGTAAACGATGGCATCACCATTAAAGCGGTGATAAATGGTGTAGGAAACCATAAACTGGCCAATCTTCCAGATTTAAACATCCCAGCAGACTTTGATGTTTTTGATCCAAAAGTGACCAACAACATAACAGAAACTGCACAAGGTGGAAAAGGAAGTAGAACTATTGAAACTCTTATTATACCACGACATTCTGGAACTTTTGAAATTCCACCTGTAAATTACTCAATATTTAATCCGAAAGCAGGTAAATATCAGACGCTCACAAGTAACCCAATTACTTTAACCATAGAGCGAGGAGAAGGAGACGAAATCGCTAGCTCAGCATATCCAACCGCTTCTAATAGGAGAATAAACCGTGAAGATGTTAAATTTTTGGGTAAAGATATTCGCTTCATAAAAACCAATGAAATAAAACTTACACCCATCAATACTTTTTGGTTTGGTTCTCTTGAATTTATACTGGGCTATATTATTCCTCTACTCTTATTTGTACTCATCTATCTTTTCAATCAAAAACGTATTAAAGAGAATGCAGATATTGGCAAGGTGAAAAACAAACGTGCCAACAAAGTAGCAAGAAAACGATTAAAAAGATCAGCTATATTACTGAAGAAAGATGATCAAGAGGGGTTCTATGAAGAGCTATCTCGTGCACTATGGGGCTATGTTAGCGACAAGTTGAGTATTCCACCCTCTCAGCTAACCAAAGACAATGTAAGAACCATTCTCTTAGAAAGTGGTGGTGAAGCGTCTGCTTCTGAAGAGTTCTTAAACATACTGGATACTTGTGAATACGCTCGTTATGCACCGCAAAATGATCATAGCGAACGTGATCAGATGTACAAAACGACTTTAAGTACTATTAGTCAGTTGGAAAACACTTTAAAAAGAAAGAGATAAAACTTTTTATCATTGAATTAATGATTATCATGAAACGAAATATTATTCTCACTATAATTATACTGTTGGTTACCAACCTACATCTTTTGGCGGACCAACGTTTTCAAGAAGCCAATCTCTTTTATCAAAATGGAGAGTATGGAAATGCAATAAACTCCTACGAAAGTATCATTAATTCAGGTGTAGAATCATCTGAGATATATTATAATTTAGGGAACTCCTACTATCGTGAAGGGGCACTCCCCTCTGCTATTTTAAATTATGAACGCGCCCTACTTTTGGCACCACAGGACAATGACGTTCGATACAACCTAAACTTAGCATACAGTCAAATTACCGACAAAATAGAACCTGTGGGGCATTTCTTCATCTCCAAATGGTTTGCTTCTATACGAAATGCTGCTGACTCAGACACTTGGGCATTGGTCTCAATCATAACTTTCTCGTTGTTTTTAATGGGGATGTTATTTTTCTTTTTCTCGCAAAAAACTGGTTTGAGAAAGTTTACGTTCTTTATTGCATTATGGGCATTGCTAAGCTCCATCATAACCTTCAGCTATTCTCACACTCAAAAACAGCGACTCATTAACAGAGAGCATGCAATCGTCTTTTCATCTTCGGTAACTGTTAAAAGCGCACCCCAAGGTGGTGGAACCGATCTCTTTGTTCTACACGAAGGAACCAAGGTTAAAATTCTGCAAACCCTTGATCAGTATCATGAAATCATGTTGCAAGATGGCAGCGTTGGGTGGATGCCTATCTCAAGTGTTGAGATCATTTAAAAGAGAAAATTAAATTTAGAGCCCTAAAGAACCAAGAAGTGAGCTTAAGTAGTAGAGTGTTAAGTGCTACTCCACCACTTTTTTGTCTATATATCTTGAACTGAGGAGGCGAAGTGCCCCCATGTAGTCTAATTTAAACTCAACCAAATCGCCCACCCGATAATTCTTCGGATTGTCTGCCAAATCCACAACTATCATGTCTGAGCTCGCGCCCACAATATCTATGGCTTCATCCATAGGAACAATATGAGATGTCTCCACATCTAAAACACCTATATCCAAAAGTGCACGAAAAGAACTTTCATATCTGTCATCCTCATTAAACTCAAAAGTGTTTCCTTCTAAATTGTGACCCAATTCACCTGTTGGTACTTTAGGCTTTTCTGTCACTTCTATAATCTCGGTAAAAAGACGAAGCACATCATCATTAACGAAATCATAAATAGAGTTTGTGTAAACATCAGAAGCTAAATAGAGAGTATCTCCCACCCTAAAGTGATTAATTCCTTTAGGCAGTTGATTCTGCATCAACATAGAAATTGTAACCGATGAACCTCCTGAAACATAAGGGATTTTAACGTCAAAACGAGCCTCGATAAGCTGTTTGTACAAACTGAGTTGAATAAGCTTATCATCATTGGGTAGAACTCCATAAAGACAAGAAAGATTGGCGCCTATACCTACCACTTCAATATTGGGTAGCTTAAAAACAGATTCATAAAAATCCAATAAATCATCACGCATAACTCCTTCCCTGAGCTCTCCCAGCTCAATCATAATCATCACCTTATGAACTTTATTCTGTAGAACGGCCTCATTAGAAAGCATTTTTATAGTGGCAAACTCAGTATTGAAACTGATGTCAGCATACTTAACAATACCTTGGATAGATAATTTAGCTGGTGGTTTAATATAGATAGTCTCAATAGCAGGTGAGATCTCTTTAATCATTCGAAGATTACTGACGCGCGAATCACAAACACTTTTTACGCCTAAACCGATAATCTCGTTAAGAAAATCCCTATTTCCACAAAGGAGTTTTGTGACTACAGACCAATCAATATTGTGTTTTTTAAATAAGTTGTCAAGATAAAGGTAGTTTTCTTTTAATTTGGTTTTGTTGAGTGTTATAAAAGCCATAGAGTGTTTTTTTGGTTTTCGGAAAGATAATTCTCTACTCCCCAAAATTAGAATGTGAATAGTAAGGCAAACGCAGAAAAAATGATATTGTTTCTAAAATATTAGACTCATCAAATTTGCCATTCACAAATAACAATCCGTAAAATTAAAATAAAACTTTACATATCTCGGTATTTACAGGTATTTTTCTACCATCATATCTTTAGCCAATTTAGTTGCAACCTCTGCGCCCAAAAGATTACGGACAATCTCTAAAGAGAATTCCATAGCTGCGCCAATCCCTCTACCCGTAATTATAGAGCCATCGGTAACAACTGATTCATTAACAACTTCGGCTCCTTTTAAATGCTTTTCAAACCCAGGAAAGCAGGTCGCCCTTTTACCTTGTAACAGCCCCATCTCTCCTAAAATCATAGGTGCAGCACATATGGCAGCCAACCACTTCTTTTTTTCATAAAAAGAAGTGATCAAACTTTTAACCTTCTCGTTCTCTAAGAGATTAGATGCTCCTGGCATTCCGCCTGGCAATATTAAAAGTTCGCCATTTTCGATATTCACATCCTTTAAAAACAGATCGCTTTTCACTGAAATGTTATGCGCACCTGTAACAAAAGATTCTTCTGTTGTTGAAACAATAGAAACATCCAATCCTGCTCGGCGCAATACATCCGCAGGCATAAGCGCTTCAATTTCTTCATAACCGTGAGCCAATAAAATAAATGTTTTTTTCATGTCTATCAATTAATTTAAAAGTTATACTGTTGTGGTCGCTAAAGCCATACTTCGTAAAAACAATCATATATATGGCCTCTTCGATATTCTTAGCACTTTTCTCTATTTAAAAACAAAAAAAATAGGGCTTCGTTCGAAATTAGTATATTTAGAAAGATAATATAGCTTGAATTTTAGACTTTATCAAATACCCTGTAATTTTAATAAGTGCTAAACCCACCTATTACTTTTAAATGTAAGATTTATAACGAAAAAATAGGTTAAAGATTGATAACCAGCAACTAAGCTCTTAATTAGCATCCACAATTCAAATTGTCACAAAGAAAGTCGTTTCTGGGTTGATTTTTGTGCCTATCCAATTGATATACAACAAAAAACTTAAAGTGCAATTGAATGTTTAATAGTAAATGAGTGGGAAATACATTCTCAAACACTATTTTTGCAACCACAATAAAATTGTCATTATGCTAAAAAACCTAAGAGAGAAGATTGCACTAACATATGGAGATGACCAGATATCCTTCAGTAATCTGATGGGAAAAATAGAATTGTATGCATCGCAATACACTTTGGGTAAAGGTGAGCATGTAGTCATTTTTTCTGAAAATAGACCGGCATGGATTTATGCATTTTATTCTATCTGGCTTCATTCAGGCACAGCTGTACCTATAGATTTTGGTTCCACAGTTTCTGAAATAGCCTACATTTTAAAGGACAGCCAACCCTCAGTAGTCTTCGTATCAGAAGAGGGGAAAGATAAAATAGAAAAAGCCATCCAAGAAGCAGAAATCCTGGTAAAACTTATCCTAATTAACGTGAATGAAGGCTTTGATCGTTCGATTCTTTCTGAGAAAGATATTTCGATGACAAACACAGAGGATACCGCCATCATAATATATACTTCTGGAACTACAGGAAGCCCAAAAGGGGTTATTTTAAGCTACAAAAATCTATTAACCAATATACGGGCAGTTTCTGAGGTGATTCCTATTTTTAAACCAGATTCACGCACGATGGTTTTGCTACCTTTGCATCATATCTTACCTTTATTAGGATCTGTAATTGCGCCTCTTCAAGTCGGTGGAATGATTGCCATCAGTCCTTCTATGGCATCTGAAGATATTATGAATACGCTTCAAAAGAATAAAATCACCATCATCATTGGTGTACCCAGACTTTATTCTGCGATTCGCAAAGGAATTAAAGATAAAATTAATGCCAGCTTTGCTGCTCGGACACTTTTCTCTTTGGCAGAAAAATTAAAGTCCCCTACTTTTTCACGTTTGGTTTTCGGAGCAGTCCACAAGAAATTTGGTGGCGAAGTAAAACACCTCGTGGCAGGTGGTGCCGCCCTTGATCCTGAAGTTGGGGCAGATTATCAAACATTGGGTTTTGAAGTGCTGGAAGGTTATGGAATGACAGAGGCAGCTCCCATGATTACCTTTACTCGACCAGGACGTGTTCGCATTGGTTCTCCAGGTGAGGCCATGCCAGGCACGGACATTCGTATTGTGGACGGCGAAATTACCGCTTCAGGTGACAACATTATGAAAGGCTATTACAATCGTCCTGAAGAGACTGCAGAGGTACTAAGAGATGGCTGGCTATTCACCGGTGATTTAGGTTATATGGATAAAGATAGTTACCTATATATTACAGGTCGCAAAAAAGAGATCATAATAACTTCAAGTGGTAAAAATGTAAATCCGATAGAACTGGAAGAAAAACTACTTACCTATCCCGAAGTTAGCGACTGCGGAGTATTCTTTCTTGACAATCAAATTCAAGCAGTTATAATAGCCAAAGCAAATGAACTCTCGTCTAAAGAGCTCTACAACCAAATTAGAGAAGATGTTATTGAACCATTCAATAACAGCGTATCTTCCTACAAAAAAATTCTTAAGTTTTATCTCACAGAAGAAGAATTACCACGCACAAAGTTAGGAAAGTTGCAACGATTCAAACTCTCCTCTTTTGCAGTAGAAGAAAAAGTTGAGAACTCTGAAAACAAGGAGCCTCAATCAGAAGAATTCAAACTAATTGCAAGCTATCTGCAACAAGAAAAAGGAAAGATTATTAAACCACAGCATCATTTGGAGTTGGACTTAGGACTCGACTCTTTGGATCGTGTAGCACTTCAAGCCTATTTATATCAATCATTTGGCGTTGATTTGGAGGCCAATGAAATTAATCAGTTCAACACTGTTGGAAAACTCGCTGCTTTTGTGGCAGATAAAAAAACAAAAATGGAAGAGGGTGGAATGGACTGGAAAGCTATTCTAAAAGAAAAGATTCATTTTAAACTTCCTAAGTTTTGGCTAACAAACACCCTCATGATGAGAATGTCAAAACTCTTTTTCAAACTCTACTTCCGCTTTACAAGTAAAGGCGAGGAGCATATACCCGAAGGACCATGTATTATTGCTCCCAACCATCAGAGCTTTTTTGATGGTCTGTTTGTGACGGCTTTACTGAAAACCAAACAGATTAGGAACACCTTTTTTTATGCTAAATCACAACATGTTAAACTTCCTTTTCTAAAGTTTTTAGCCAATAAAAACAATATTATTGTAGTGGATTTAAATAAAAACTTAAAAGAGTCCATTCAGAAACTAGCAGAAGTTCTTAAACAACAAAAGAATCTACTCATTTTCCCAGAGGGAACTCGCTCTCTTAATGGTGATTTAGGACAGTTTAAAAAGACATTTGCTATTTTAAGTAGTGAGCTGAATGTACCAATTGTACCTGTATCCATCAGTGGCGCAATTAATGCCCTTCCAAAGGGTAGTTTTTTCCCAAGACCTTGGAAAAAAGTACAGATTGAGTTTCTGAAACCGATTTACCCTAAAGACAATAGTTATGAAGACATTACCAATGTTGTTCGTGATAAGATTGAAGAAAAGATGATGTAAACCGTTTTTAATTATAGAAAAAGGGGCTGCATAAATTATGCAACCCCTTTTTTAGCTTATCGTAGAAGTACTTATTCTGTAGCTTCTTCAACTGCCTCAGCTACGTCTTCAGCAGCAACTTGAATAGAATCTGTAGCTTCTTCAACAACGGCATTTAGATTTTCCATAGCTGATTCTACGGTGGTTTCTTCAGTAGTAGCAGGTTTAGAACCACTACCAGCACAACCCACAAATAGGAAAGCAACAAAAATCAATGATCCAAAAACTTTTTTCATGACACAATGGTTTATTAGGTTTAATTAATTATAAGAAAGAGCCATTAAATCAACCCTTTCAGGAAACAAAATTAACAAACGCATTGAATATCACAAAGAATTCAACGGAAATATTTTGAATTGTTTATTATTTTTAGGGTGTTTTTTATCTATTGTGAATCAACACCTTAAAAAATTAACACATTTCAAACAATCAATAATATTGTAATATTTAACAACTATTCTTTATGGGGTTTAAAAAAACCTAAATCATCAATAGAAAAATTGGATATATACTCTGCACGTGCTCTATTTTCTGAACGTCCCATACGAATATAATTTTCGGTAGATATTCTGAAACTATCATTACGCTCAGTGTCCAACAACAAAAGATATCCCATAATAATATGAGCAGCCATCTCAACCAATCGCCTTGCATGAAAATCAAGATATTCATTGTCTTTCACCTGGATTACCTGTTGGGCTGTTTTCTCATACTCTTCGGTCATCCCGATTAAAATACGACGAAATGAATGCAATTCTGGTTTTAGAGGCATCGCTTCAAATTCGCGGATACGGTTCAAATAACCATGCGTTGTAACGCCACGAATGGCAGCCACTACTTGCAATTGCGTAGTTCCTTCATAGATTGTGGTAATACGAGCATCGCGATAGATTCTTTCAATGGGGTAATCTTTCATAAATCCACTTCCGCCATGAATCTGTAAGGAATCATATGCCAACTCATTGCAGTACTCGCTAGTCATC
>CAZJDS010000064.1:0-10285 GCA_964544795.1 uncultured Alkaliflexus sp.
GCAGAGTAACTGCTTTTTCCTGATGAATCAAGAATTGGATCTACCTTATTGCTCATGATTAAATATATTGAATTTAAAGTCTGCAACTTTTTTTGTTGACAGTGTACAAATATAACAAAATTACAGGGTTAAAACGACTTTATAAGAGGTTTTATTCGTTGAAGTTTTAGCTCTTATACTGTTGATAATCAATCATAAAATCATCAAGAGTTTTTTAAGGTATAAATTCTCTTCATTTCTTCAAAAAAAAATAAAAAATCAAGATCTTTTAAACAATCTGGTTGGTTAAAGAAATGAAAAGAGATAAGACTTTATATTTTTGTATTTTTGTGGAAATTGAAATATGAAAGTTTTGAAAAATAGAGATCAAGATAAAATTTGGTATGCCTTATACACCAAGTCCAGAGCAGAAAAGAAAGTCTTAAATCAATTAACGCTCATGGACATTCACGCTTATTTGCCATTAAAAAGAGAATTACGGCAGTGGTCAGATCGGAAAAAATGGGTGGAATCTCCAATTATTAGTTCGTATATCTTTATACAAATTCATCAGTCCGATTACAACCGGGTTTTTGAGGTTCCTGGAGTTGTTGCCTATGTTTCTTACAAAGGAAAGGCCATTTCAATTCCGGAAGAGCAGATTGATGCTATGCGAAGAACTATTGAAAATAAATTAAATTTTTCAGTAGAGACCGATTCGATCAAAAAAGGCCAAGTGGTAACAGTTACTACTGGTCCTTTAAAAGGAGTGACAGGTAAAGTCTTGGAAGTTAGAGGAGAACGAAAACTATATATGCAAATTAGTAAAATAGGCTATACACTGGTAGTTAATTTGGATGATGAAACATCTGTAGAATAAAAATTCTACCAAAATTTAATCTTCTGCCACAACAGACAACATATGTTCTTTATCAGATAGATTATTCGTCTAAAAAAGGAGAGATGCTCACCACTTTTATCCACCAAAAGTAAGTGTTTAATAAATCTCATCCTTTGTTGCCAATTCTTCGAGTACAAGATTCGCTCCCAAGCAATGTAGTAACCATATTTTAAACTGTTTTGTTCCGATGGATTTTTAGCAAATCTCTGTATTTCTGATAATTTATTTCGCAAAGATCGATCTACAAGCACTTTAAATCCTGAATTGGGATTTAAGAATTGGTAGTAAGCTAACACCAACGATGTCGGTTTTTCCAACTGATGTACGCTAAAAAACGTTCTCAAATCTTCTGAGGAAACTTGATCTTTATAGAATTCCATAGCGATTTTCAAATCATAAAACCATCCCAAACGAATGCCCCCAGTTCGAAAACTGTAATAAATATGCAAAATTAGATGAGTGATTAAGTGAAGCGGATTCATCGCCAAGAAACCTCCATCAGATAGTACTTTAGCATCCTTCCAAACCAAGTTCATTGGAATTTGATACTTAGCGTTTAAATCAAATAAAGAATTATGTATTTCAACCATTGCACCCCGATGCATCAAAGGCGGAAGGTGGTGTCCAAACCTATCTCTTTTCAACAATGCAGACGGGTCATTTTTAAACATCAAGAAAGCTTCTTCAATTCGATTGGCAGGGATAAGAAGGTCTATATCTGACATCGGACGTAAAGCAGGATCTGGATAAACAATACGACTCAGGAAACTACCTTTTAGCGGAATACATCTAATTCCTGCTTGCTTAAGCGTACTCATCATTTCATCCGAAATTACTTGAAAAGTAGAATTTCTGGCAAGATTGGACAAATATTGCTTTTTTAAATTAAACCTGATATCATCAGATAGTGAATTAGATGCAGGATGAACGTAGAGTAACGGCCCTAAACCGTTTCCAAGAGCAAAATCAAATGCATGTTTTTCATCACCTATAAAATCTTCCCATGGATCTTTGCTTTCTTGAAACAAAAGATGAAGGAGCCATGTCTCTTCAGGAGAAAAATGTTCTACAAGTCGATGAAAGTGCAATTTCTTTTCCAAGACAAAGTTTAATTCAATAGTTAAGCAGCTGAAGGGATATGACCTAAAGGTGCATCAAATGAAGGTGATCCTGGTTCAGGAGTTTCTGGATTAAGCCAATGAAGCCTGAAAAGAACCCACTCAATAGCCATTTTCAAAGCGATATTTATGGGAAACAACTTTGTATCCAAATCGCTATTCAAGCCAAGCACAAATGTTGCTGCATCAGAACAAAGCGGCATTTCCTCAGCTACTAATTCTAAAACCTCTTGACTAAGATATTGATTATCTTTCAATAATTTACATAAAACCAGTTGCCGCTGTCCCTGCTTAGAAGTTCGTGACCCTCCACCAAATAGTCGGCAAATCAAGGGACGACTGCTATATCTTGTGCAGTAGCCCAAATTTCCACTTTCAGATACTTTTTGATAGATCACACATGGTTTTGCTGATATATCTGGATCAGAAAGTAATTTAAGAATATGATCTTCTTGATTTTCTTGAATAATTGTGATCGCCATGGGGATGATTTCGAACACAGCAACTTCTATATTAAAGGACGCCGTCATACAGCAGGCACCACATCCAGGAAGGCAATGAAAATTAGAACGATTACGTATTTCAGACGAGTAAAGATCGTACTCTTTATAGTAACTGATCAATTCATTTAGCCCGTCTATGTGAAGATGTTCAATGTCTGCTTTAAGAATTTTCATGATTATAATTTAATTTTCAATTGCTACATGGATCTCGTAACAATAGTCATTTTTCTTTGTGAGAAACTATTCTCATGCTCGTTTCATCTTCTTACAATTAAAATCAGCAAGTATAGCTGAGTAAATGTATACGAAATATTTTTACATCAAGTAATAGATTGAAAATAAAAAAAATGAGATAAACATTACATAAAAAAGAGTGTCTGGTTTGATATGATTAAACCAAACACTCTCTTCATTTAATAAGAAAATTATTATACCAAGCCTTGTGCGAGCATGGCATTGGCCACTTTTAAAAATCCACTAATATTAGCTCCTTTCACATAATTTACATACCCATTCTCTTCGGTTCCGTTTTTAACGCAATTGGTATGAATGCTCTTCATTATGGATTTGAGCCGTTCATCCACCTCTTGAGAAGTCCACATCAAACGGATGGAGTTTTGCGTCATCTCTAAACCTGAAACAGCTACTCCCCCCGCATTGGCTGCCTTCCCAGGTCCAAACAGAATTTCATGATCATGAAAAATCTTAATTGCTTCTGGCGTAGAAGGCATATTGGCTCCTTCTGCAACGCAAATGCAACCATTTTTTATCAATTCAGCAGCATCTGCGCCGTTTATTTCATTTTGTGTTGCACAAGGCAAAGCTATATGGCACTTTGCTTTCCAGGGTCTTTGCCCTTCCCAGTATTTTGCGGATGGATATTTTTCAACGTACTCTTTAATGCGACCACGCAAACCATTTTTAAGTAACATGACATATTCTAATTTTTCTGCATCAATTCCTTCTGAATCATAGATAGAACCGTTAGAATCGGAAAGAGTGACCACTTTGGCACCCATTTCAATAGATTTTTTTACGGCATACTGTGCAACATTACCTGATCCGCTGATAGCAACAATTTTATCTTTAAAACTATCATTTTTTGTTTTCAACATCTCGGTCGCAAAGTAAACAGTTCCATATCCTGTGGCTTCGGGTCGAAGCGGGCTTCCGCCATATTCAATACCTTTGCCTGTTAAAGTACCAGAGAACTGATTCTGTAATCGTTTGTACTGACCAAACATAAAACCAATCTCTCGCCCTCCTACTCCTATATCCCCTGCTGGCACATCGGTGTTAGGACCGATATGACGTTGCAATTCAGTCATAAAAGATTGACAGAACTTCATCACTTCATTGTCTGATTTTCCTTTGGGATTAAAGTCAGAGCCCCCTTTTCCCCCTCCCATAGGTAGAGAAGTAAGGCTATTTTTCAATACTTGCTCAAAAGCTAAAAACTTAAGAATTCCCTGATTTACAGATGCATGAAAACGAAGTCCTCCTTTATAAGGGCCAATTGCACTATTCATTTGAATACGATAGCCTCTATTAATTTGAACCTCTCCTTGATCATCCAGCCATGGAACACGAAATGAAACTACTCGCTCGGGTTCAACCATTCGTTCTAAGATTTTGTTCTTTATCAACACAGGATTTTCAAGAATAAAAGGTGCCAAACTTTCAACAACTTCGTGAACAGCCTGATGAAATTCTGGCTCGGAAGGATTTTTAGCAATTACATTTGCCATAAAATTTTCGATGTAACTTGAAGTTTGGTTTTTCATCTTCGTACGTTTTAATATTTATTAAAAAATAAATTTTGATGAATTTAAATGGTTAAAATAGAATTTGTATCCTTAAATCCATCCAATTATTGAATATGTCAAAAATAATGTTTTTTGATCTATTTGCTTACAAAACATCTATTTTTTTTCAAAAAAAACTACATTTTCTTTTTATTTCTTATTTTTTGTAACAAAATAACATTAACGCAATAACAAAACATGAATAATCAAATGAGGATTTAAAAATTAATAAATAGAATTTACCATATTCAGTTAGTAACTTTGGAACATCAAAGTAGACTTATTTATTCCCCAATGATTTAAATATAAAACCATGAATTACAAAAAGTTAAATCCAAAAGAGATTCGTTGTTTTGTTTGTAATGAGTTTTTAAAATATGAGGAGATACAATTTAACAAGAAAGTAAATCTTCCTGTTTGTAAAAATTGCTGCGGCACAAAAGAAGAAGATGATGCCGTTCAAAAGGCATTAGATTCGTTAGGAGATGATTTCGTATGTGGGTGCATTTAATACTCTTTGATGAGAGAAGTTGAGTTAGTTAATTTTGAAATTATTTCAGGCGATCCCTTATAATAGACCTTCCCCTCTCCCACGACTTGGACATTTAAGAAGTCGCTCACCCTGCAAAAAACAAGTCCTGTACCATAGAGTTGCACATTGGCTTGAAGAGCCATTAAACCATAGGAGTCAATTGTTCCTGATCCATCCTGAATCCACTGAATTTTTGAAGAAGTTCCTGTCAGAGTAACTTCTCCACTACCAATCTGACGCAGATATCCTATTTGAAAATCACCATGAATATATGCAACATTTGCACCTGACGAGAAGTAGTTAAATGAATCCACTTTACATATTTTTGTTTTAAATTCCCCATTGTTGGTTTGAGCGACGGAAAGAGTTCTAACCGATAATGAATCAATGAAAACGCTTCCATTTCCTGAGTTTTCAATAGAAGAGATGCTATCTACAAACAGCTTCAATCGGATTTTATGCTGTGGAATGAGGGTTTTATTATCGTTTGTATCAATAATTAATGTCTCTTTATAAATGGTAACACCAATAAAAGGCTGAAGATTGGATTCTGCCTCGATGGAAAGTGAATCTTTTGGCCATTGAATAATTTCCAAAAGAAAGTTGCTATTCAATACAACACTTGAAAAGCCCGACTCAAGTGCTGGGCTAAACTCCTCAATTTCCCCATTGCCAACCACTTCAAAATCAAATATATTATCACAAGAGATTGTGATAAATAACAAAGAAATTGAAATAATAATCCGCATGGTATAAAGTGTTATTATACAAAAATAGGGAAGTTTTTTTGATGAACAATAAACGATGTCTCCAAAAAAAAATGATCCATTCACCTTAAAAAGAGGAATGGATCATTTTAATCATTTCTTTTATATTATTCAACTTTTAGAATTGTTTTGGCAGTCTTTAAACCTTTGGCTTTTGCTTCTACTTTAATGGTTCCAGCATTACGCCCTGAACGAACAATTAAAAGTGCCCTTCCTTGAAACACTTTTCTTTGATTAGAGACAAATGATTCATCACTCAATAAATCTGCATTTCCAACTCCTGCATTTGTACCTGCGCCCGAAACCTTAAAGTTGATATTATGGGCAGCATTAGGAATTAGTAGTCCATTCTTATCCACAACTTTTACTGTGATATAAGAAAGATCCAATCCATCCGCATCAATTATAGTACGATCGGGCTCTAAAACAATAGCATAAGGCTTACCGCTGGTAACCAGCTCATGACGCGCAACCTCTTTTCCGTTAATTAAGCTAATTGCTTCAACTTTACCTGGCTGATAAGGAACTCTCCATTCTAAACCATCCTGCAATTTAGGTCCAACATTAATTGGCTTGTCAGGGTTATACTCTTCGGCTGAATAGGCAGTAATATCTTTGGTGTAATACTCTTCAGGAATACTCTTAACTCCTTGCGATTTCCCATTGATAAATAATTCCACTTCCTGACAGTTTGAAAAAGTGTAAAGAGTTATGGAATCTTTCCCTGCCCAATTCCAATGAGAGTGCATAGGCTGAAAGCGAAGTTGAACTTCATTCCAATACTTTTTCGTCTCGCTATTTGCATCAAAAGTGGCAATATGAACCATAGGTTCATCGCTGAACAAGCTTTGAATATAATAACTAAACGACTTCCAGTGGTCATTCCAATCTATGATACCATTTACCCAGCCTTTTGCAGGCCATCCAAACGACTCACCTATATAATCGGTTCCACCCCAGTAGAAAAGTCCCACAGATGTTTTGTGGTTAAAATTAAACCACTCATTACCTAAATTTCCTACTTGTGCTTCACTCAAAAGGAAAGTTAATTGAGGATAAGCTGCTTTGTCCACTGGCCAAAACTCTTCCCGATAATTGGTGCTGACCACATCCATGTAGAAAACCATTTCAGGCGGACCTTCACGATAATAATTTTCGGTTTGATAAGCTCCTCCTTTACGAGATGGATGTAAACCAGAGGTTACTTTTCGTGTTGGCTCCAACTTATGAACAAAATCCACCAACTCTTTCAACATTGGAACGCCAAAATCGTAACGTGCACTTTTTTGTTGTGTAGGTTCATTACCCACACTCCACAAAAAAACAGAAGGATGATTTCGATCACGACGAATAAGAGCTTCTAAAGAGCCTTTCCAATGATCTTTAAAGCTGTTTCCTTCGCCAAAAAACTGATCTTCCCATTTATCAAAAGCTTCATCCAGAACCAGCATCCCATTTCTATCACACCACTCTAAAACAGCTTTGTCGTGTGGGTTATGACTTAACCGCACTGCATTACTTCCTAACTTTTTTATCCCTTCAAGACGACGCTCAAAGCCACGCTTGAAAGCAGCGGCTCCCAAAGGACCTAAATCATGATGTATATTAACACCCTTCACCAATACTTTACGCCCATTCAGAAGAAATCCCTGCTCAGGATCAAACTCAACCGTCCGAATACCAAAAGTAGTTTCATATCCATCCACTAAACTACCCTCACATTCAACTACAGATCGAGCAGTATAAAGAGCGGGTGAATTAATATCCCAACGTTGAGGGTTTTCAATATTGGTCTCTTGTTTAAAGGTATATAATTCACCTTTTTGCAAAGGAACGGTACTCACAAGTGTTTTGACCAACTCATTAGTGGGAGAATATATTTCTGTGCGAAGGGTCACCTCCACACTCTTTGGAGAATCGTTTTGCACTTCTGTGTCAAATGCCATACGTGCATTGTCATCTGAAACTGATTTTGCTCGTATGTACGTACCATAGTAATCGACATAAACCTCATTGGTCAATAACAACCAGACATCACGATAGATCCCTTCTCCATTATACCACCTTGAACTATTGATGTAGGTATTGTCGTAACTAACTGCAAGAATATTTTTTCCTTTCTTGAGAAAAGAAGTAACATCAACTAAAAAACTTTCATACCCATTTAGCTGATGTGCCACTTCTTGGCCATTCACATAGATGTGCGCGTCTCTATAAACACCTTCAAACTCAAGGAAGGCCTTTTTACCCTCCAATTCTGAATTTATATTCATCACCTTGCGATACCAACCTTTTTGTCTTGGCAGAAATCCGTTTTGACGATCAGACCCCAAGCTATCCTCTACAAATGGACCAGCAATACTTGCATCGTGTGGTAATTGAACCACTTCCCACTTAGAATCATCAAAGTCAACCTGAGATGCACCATCTATCCATCCTTTATAGTATTTCCAATCGAAATTGATCAATTCAGTTGTTCGTTGGGCAGAAAGAGTCCAACTCAAGAAAAACAGTAAACTAAAAATTAAAGATCTCATCTATTATAAATTTTGTGTTAAAAATCAAATAAAACTATTTTTCACCTCGTTATGTAATTATTATTGCTATAATACAGCTTCAAAATATTAAGGAAGTTATCTTTTTGTTACTTTTATATTCATCATAATTGTGATTAAACATACAACCGACTCAGCTAAAATAAAAATTATCTATGATAGATTTTTTTAAATACCTCACCGTGAGTCCTGAAGATAAACAATGGGGACTTAGTTTTAACGTAGTTGGCAAATCAACCATTGAACCAAATGCCGAGTACCCACCTCAGGATCATCCTTCAGGTTATTTCTTCAATTGGGAGCTGGGAAGGGTGCTTTCTGAATACCAGGTGAATTATGTAACAGAAGGTAGTGGTATTTTAGAAACTAAAAAAGGAAAATACCAAATTACTCCAGGTACAATAATTCTTATCCAGCCAGGTATGTGGCATAGATACCGACCTGATATTAAAACTGGATGGACTGAGCACTACATCGGTATGGAAGGGGACATTATTAAAAGACTATTCAAAAATCCCATTCTCAACAGCAAATCTCCCATTATCAATTGCGGCTTAAAGGAGAGTATTATCGACTGTTACGCTAAAATATATGATCTGGTTCAAAAAGAGAAGCCAGGATTCCAGCTTATCTCATCAGGAATAGCTATTCGGCTATTAGGATCGGTGGTTGCACATGTTAAAAACAAACACTTTAAAGGACGACCACTGGAAGTTGCCATGGAAGATGCCAAGTTTGTTATGCGTAACAATCTCAGCAAAGATTTAGATTTTGCTGAATTAGCCTCCTCCTTAAATTTGGGCTACTCTTATTTCCGAAAGATGTTTAAAAAACATACAGGAGTTTCGCCTGGTCAATATCATTTACAACTTCGCTTAATGCGTGCCAAAGAACTTTTACTTACCACCAACATCCCTATAAAAGAGGTGGCTTTTGAAACTGGATTTGAATCCATACACTATTTTAGTCGTCTTTTTAAAAGTAAAGTGGGGCAACCTCCTTCAGAATTGAGAAAGAGAACTTTTGGAGGCAACAATTAATTCTTCATACACTCTAAAAGCTCAGTTAACTCTAACATTTTAATTCCTTTCACCGCCAACCCAACCATGGCACGTGCGCCTTCTTCTCTAAGATGTGTATTGTCATTTAACCCATCTGGGTAAGCGGGGTGTTCATTGGGTGAAACATTCATATACAATATTTTAGAGTCTTCCTCCCCCATCTGCGACACCAATTCCATACTCATTTGATGCATATCGATTAAGGCTACTTCATATTCAGAAGCAACCTCTCGCATTTTATCTGGATATTGCCCATGCCCATCTTTAAATTGTCCCTCTTCGTCAAATCTGCGCATTACAATGGGTGTAACAAGAATTGGAACAGCACCTTTTGCGCTAACATCTTTCACAAACCCAATAAGATTCTCTTTATAATCACTGGGTGGTGTATAACGTTCAGGTTTATTTATGGATGCATCATTGTGACCAAACTGAATAATAACATAATCATGTTGTTGCACTTCACTAAGTAATCTTTCCCAACGACCATCCTTTTTAAATGATTTGGTACTGCGACCACCAATGGCATGATTAATTATTTCCACTCGCGAAGTATCAAAAACCTCTGGAAATAATTGCCCCCAACCACGAATTAAGGTTTTGTTTACATCATTGGTTTGCATAGTTGAATCACCAGCCATAAATATTTTCACTTTTTTAGGAGGCTGGCAAGATATCATCCATATAAGAGAAATAGTTACTAATAATATTCTATTCATTTCTTAAACTTTTTAAACTTTAATAAAAGTACCCTATTATTAGTAGGAAGAGATGCACTTTTTGATAAATCATTTAACTTATTTGGGATAATTAGTGAGATAGGAAGTAAAGAGTCTCAAATAAAGTAATTGAAGAGCAAAATTCGTCTTATCAAAATCGACTGATTCCTTCATTAAAAAATTATGGATATAGAATGAAGAGGAAAATATAAAAATAGTTTGGTAGTAAAAAAGGTTTTTCACTACCAAACTACAAGTTATTTAACGTACAACTTTTGTTGCAAACATCTGGTCATTAACACGAACTATACAAGTATAAATACCCTGAGGTAAAAAGTTTAATCC
>CAZJDS010000065.1:0-8226 GCA_964544795.1 uncultured Alkaliflexus sp.
ACAATCTGACTTCCTTTCAGGGAATTCAAGATGAAACCGATGCGGGAACCGTTTGTGGTACTTGTGTAGCCGATATTGAAGAGATTTTAGAGGAAGAGCTAAAACGTCAGAGTGACCACGGCGAATGAGGATTCATTAATAACGAGCTGTCGCCATAGCTAAGAAACCGAAAGTCATTATATATTGCATAACTGTATGCCTCTTTCCATCGATTTCCAATTAGTGCGGCAATGAGAAGTAGCAGTGTGCTTTTTGGCTGGTGGAAATTAGTAATCAGCCCATCAATTACTTTGAATTGATAGCCAGGCACAATTATAATGGAAGTGCTTGCTTGGAAGCTGTTTAATTTCTCTTTTTCCAAATGATTTATAATCAGTTGGAAGGATTCTCTCATAGAGAGCGCGCTTTCTTGCTCAAACCCATCCCACTGCGATATCTCATGGAAAGGAAGATTCTTTTGCAATAGAACCCCTGCACGATATATACTTTCTAGCGTTCGCACAGATGTAGTTCCCACAGCTATGATGGAACCGTCGTGAGTCACTATTCTTTTTAATGCATCTAAAGTTATCTGAAAATGCTCTGTATGCATTTCATGATCGGCGATGAACTTGCTTTTTACAGGTTTAAATGTGCCTGCCCCTACATGGAGAGTTACTTCTATCCTCTCCATTCCTTTCTCAGTAAGTTGATCTAACACCTTTTCTGAAAAGTGTAACCCCGCTGTAGGTGCTGCCACCGATCCTTCTGATTTGGAGTAGATGGTTTGATATCGTTCTCCATCAATGGCTTCCGCCCTGCGTTCTAAGTAGGGTGGAATGGGAGTTTCTCCCATCGACTCTAAAAGTTCTGCAAAGGTGATGGATGAATCGTCCCACTCAAATTTTATAATTATGGAGTCGGACAGTTTGCGAACCATTGTGGCATTTACTTTTAAAACTCCTTGGGGAGTAGTTGTTTCAGTGGAGATTACTCCTTCTTTCCATTTTTTAAGATTGCCTACCATACATTGCCACTCCACGCTTTTGGTTTGTTGAAAAGATAGAGCAGCATCATTGGGCTGATGAGGTTCTAAACAAAATATCTCTATTTGTGCACCCGTAGATTTTTTGAAGAGAAGGCGCGCCTTTACGACTTTTGTATTGTTGAAAACCAGCAGACTTCTTTGAGGGAGAAGATTTGGTAGTTCTTTAAAATTATGAGATGAAAAACGATTTTCTGAAATCTTAAGCAGCCTTGACGCATCTCGATTGTGCAATGGATATTTTGCAATTCGAGACGACGGTAAAGAGTAATCATACTCTGTTATATCAATAATTGGAAGTTTTGTTTGTTTTTTGTTCATTTATGCAGTAATAATTCTTAGATAAGTAGTCAGGTTAAAGGTAGGGTGACAAAATTAATTAACTTTGCTTCAAATATCAGTAGTTATGAGTAAAAAAATAGAAAGAGGAGACCGAATTCGTTTCCTTGATGAAGTAGGGGGCGGTATTGTTACCCGAGTGGAAGGTAATTTGGTCTATATAGAAGATGAGGATGGGTTTGAAATACCCATGCCTATTTTTGAAGTGGTGGTGATTGAAAAAGCCAGCGAAGTTGCTTCTGAAAGTGGCAAATCAGATGTTAGCAAGGAACCGCAAAGTATCAATGAGCCTGTATCAGAAAAAGAAGCTTTTCATGAAGAGATGGAGGAAGAGGGACACGATGATTTTAACCCTCGATTTTATTTAGCTTTCACCAAAGATGTTACTCCTAAAGATAGTGAGAGTCAGCTACTTTCACATCTAATAAATGACTCAAACTATTATTGTGTTTATCTTATTTCCAGTTTGGGTGAGGATGGCTTGATGTATGCCAATCATCAGGGAACCATCCAACCAAACACCAAACTCTCTTTAGAGTCAATGGAATTGCAGCAGTTAGATGTTACATGGAATTTTCAACTTATCTTATTTAAAAAAGGGAAAGGTTTTCCTTCTCTTGCTCCGATCTCCACTTCTGTGAATATTAAACCCAAAAAATTCTTTAGAGAGAATAGTTTTGCAACTAACGATTTTTTCCACCAACCAGCAGTTCTCATGCCTATTATAAAGAATGAGTTGGAACTTAGGATGGAAGAGCTTACCAGTAAGGACGTGCGTTCCATTATTTTGGAGAAGGAGTCGGTGGAGATTCCAAAACAAGCTGTGAAGCGGCAGTCAACTCCCGAATTGTTGGAGATTGACTTACATATCCATGAACTTATTGACAGTGTAGTTGGGCTGAGCAATGGTGAAATTTTGCAGATTCAGTTAGATCGATTCAATGCTGTGATGGAAGATAATCGGTCGTCTAAAGGTAAACGGTTGGTTTTTATTCATGGGGTTGGCAATGGGACTTTAAAAACAGAATTAAGAAAACAATTAGATCGAAAATATAAAGGAATTGACTATCAGGATGCCTCATTTAAGGAGTATGGCTATGGAGCTACCATGGTAATTGTGAAGTAGTGATAGCTGTAATTCTTCCGTTTTTAGTAGTAATCAATTGGTATCGCTGTTTTTCAGTGTATAAAGGCATGGTAACATCAAAAAAAATGTAACCAATCATTGATGGTTACCGTAAAATGTCTTTGTAAACTAAGTTGAATTGTTTTTTTTGAAAATTTCGATTGTATTAACATTCAAACAAATGTTAAAATCAATCAATATTCGGATGAAATAATGATTTCTTCATAAATGGTTTTGTAGTTGGTGAAAATTGACTCCAAAACAGTTGTTGTAAGAAGTTGTGTTATCTAATTATTTGAAGGTTCTGGAGATACTGGAATTATTTTAGTTAATGTTTTATTTCTGTCTTTAGTTAAGGCACGTCTTAACCCTAATTTATAGGATATGGTTTATAGATATTTACTTCGATCTATTTTTTTACTTTTCATACTACTCATCTCTGCCAACTCACTTTTGGCACAAGAAAAGGAAATTTCTGGTGGAAAAGATTTGCAACAAATTATTAAGGAAGCAGATAAGGCTCTAAAAGAGGGGCGTTTTTCTGATTATGTGCAGTTGGTGGGTGCTATGGGATTTATTAACTGTCTCGATCCTACTTATTGTAGCAATACAACCAGCAGCATCAAACTGGAACCCAATTCTGATTGGTCAATTTTAGGGTCTACTGTTCGCTTAGATTGGGAAATATTACATGAGGGTACTCCAGTTTCTGGAGTGATAACTTCAAGTGGCAGTGGCATGTCCACTGAGTTTTATTTTCACCCATATTTGGTTCCTGTTAATTTGCAAGGGAAAAGTTTGGTAGTTCATGTTTATCAATTGAATAGTAAAAATTTTGCTGGGACTAGTATGTCAGACATTATAACTGTGCTTAAATCTCCCAGTGTTTATGATTTTAGTTTTGATGATGGCTCTTTAACTAAGGAGATCTGTTTTGGTGAAAATGCGACTCTTACCTTGCCAAATTCTGAAGATAATGTTAGGTATTCTTTATTTCGAAATGGTAGTTTTTCAGCTTTGAAAGATGGAAGCACAGGTAATGCTATATCATTTACCATTACTGAATCAGGAACTTATACATTAAATGCTGCCAATGTGGGTTATGGTTGTCCAGAAATAATGAATGGCGCACCAGAACTCACAGTTAATCCATCACCTACTCCTACAATCACCCCCATTTCACCCATCTGTGAAGGTGAAACCATAGAGTTGAGAGGTAAACCTGATGGAATGGTGTTTTATTCATGGACTGGGCCTGGAATAGCCACTTCTTTAGATGGACAAGATCAAGACTTAACCGATGCGACCAAAGCCACACATGAAGGAACTTATTATCTATTGGTTCAGGATGCTAATGGTTGCGAAGGATCCGCCAGTATAAATGTTGTTGTTAACGAGTCACCAGATGTGTTGCTTAATAATCCAGGTCCATTTTGTGAAGGAGATGTAGCCACTTTAACCGCCACTGCTTCTAATGGAACCGCTCCATACAGTTATGCATGGTATAAAGCTGGAGTACTAATTCCTGGTGAAACTGCATCAACCTTATCATTTAATCCTGTATCAATTGTAGATGCTGGTGATTACAGTGTGATTGTCTCCGATGCAAAGAATTGTGCAACTACCGAGATATCCACGACTTTAGAAGTAAATGAATCTCCCACTATCACCCCAATAAACTATTCTGGTGACGAATGTGCAGGAGAAGATTTCACTTTATCAACTTCAGCTTCCGGGGGAACTGGCGCAAACACCTATAACTGGACATTAGACGGTGCACCCCTAGTAGGGAATAGTTCTAGTATAACTCTTTCAGCTCTATCTGCTGGAACTTACACCGTTTCAGTTTTTGTTTCCAGTGGTGGCTGTACTAGCAATACAGAATCACAAAATGTTGTAGTTAAGCCTACTCCAGTTGCTGATTTGCAGGGTGGCTCAATCTGTTTGGGTGGAACTGAAACTTTTGACGCCTCTGCAACTACAGGTGCTACCAACTATGAATTTATTTTAGATGGAACAACTGTTCAGTCGTCTCCTTCAAACACTTATGGTTATACGCCCACTGTGGCAGATATAGGGTCACATGCTTTGGTTATGGTAGCATCCAATGCAGATGGTTGTGCGGATAGCAAAACTTTGGAATTTGAAGTTTACCCCGAGCCAACTGCAACTATTGCATTTGCCGATAGTGAAATCTGTTCAGGTAGCCCTGTCGATTTGACCTTTACATTAACTACAGGTTCAACACCATGGAGCGTTACCTACAACGATGGAACAACTGATATAACCAGAAATTATATCGCTGGAAGCAGTTATACCATTTCAGTTTCTCCCACTTCAGATGTAACCTACACTTTGGTTTCTGTTACTGATGCTAATGGATGTGCCATTACGCCTGGAACCACTGCCTCATTAGTGGTGAAAGATAGCCCCACTGTTAACATTTCGGGGGATGCAGTTGTTTGTTTTGGTGAATCTCTAACTTTAAATGCTGCAGCCACAGGAGGCAGCGGCACTTATGCTCAATACAATTGGTTTAAAGATGGCGTTGCACTTCTAGGTACTTCTTCTACTTATTCGGTTCCAGCAACTTCTTCTTTAGATGCAGGCAGTTATACTGTAACTGTTGTTGATAATAACACTTGCGAGAGCACATCTGCCGCTTTTGATGTGGTTGTGCAAGAAGCTACTGCCACTTTAACCACACCGAACACTTCGGTTTGTGCAGGTACTCCTGTTACTTTCACTGCTGGTGGAGCTGGTTTAACAGGAAGTTATACGTTTTTTGTTAATGGTAGTCAAGTTCAAGCTCCTTCACCAAATAACGAATATACAACTTCATCATTGTCGGATAATGATGAGGTTTTAGTAAAGATTGTGGATGACAACGGTTGTGAAGCTTCTGCTTCGGTTACTATGACAGTTTTTTCCGCACCAACTGCAACTGTTGCACTTTCGGATAGTGAAATTTGTGCAGGGAGTTCTGTTGATTTAACCTTTACATTAACTACAGGCACAAGACCATGGAACCTTACCTACAATGATGGAACAGAGGATATTATCAGAAATTCCATTGCAGGAAGCAGTTATACCATTTCGGTTTCTCCCACTTCAGATGTAACCTACACTTTGGTTTCTATCAGTGATGCCAATGGTTGTGAGGCTGCCGATGAAATTAAAACTTCAGTTACCGTTCATCCTGTGCCACTCATCGAGTTGACTGCAGTTCCGTCCTCAAAAGTGGCGAAAGGTACTCCTATTGAATTTACCGCAATTGGAGGTGAGGAATATTCGTTCTTTCACAATGGAGTGGAAGTTAAACCCAGAGGCTCTTCGGATAACTGGAATTTAGTTGATCCTGCTGATGAGGATGAAGTAGTAGTAGTCGGATGGTCGTTGTTTAGCTGTGAAAGTAGTGATAGAATAGTGGTTAATGTGGGCGATAATCCTCAAGTGTTTGATCTGAAATCTGATAGAGACTATTATTGTGAGAATGAAAATGGTGTTAAGTTATATTTAGATGGTAGTGAGGATAATGTGGATTACAGATTATATGAAACTTCTGATTTAGATAATCCTGTTGGTATTGCTGAAGTTGAAAATGGTTTAATTGTTTGGAAAAATATTTTAGAAGGAAAATATCAAGTTGTTGCAACTAGAACCACAGGGCTTGAGCTGTCAATAACTTTTCCAAGTGTCGTTACCATAACTAAAGAACCAGTACCTGACTTATTTAATATGACTCCTGATGGGGAATTAACAGAATGTCCTGCAACGATCTCTCTTGATGGCTCTAAAAGTGGTATAGACTATTATCTCTATTTAGACGACAATTCTTTTGGTGAAAAAGTTGAAGGGGATGATAATCCTTTAGAGATGGGTTCTCATTCTATAGGAGGTGTCTATACTATTAAAGCTTTTCATTCTTTAACAGGTTGTTCATCTTCTATGAATGGAGAATTAGAACTTGTGGTACCTGATGGAGAAAAATTTGATCTTACCTCCGACCCTGTTGGTGGAAGCTATTGCGAAGGTGGTGAAGGTGTTACTCTTAATCTGAGTGGATCTGAGAAAGATAAAATTTATACAGTTTATTTCAATGAGAGTGCGACTGATACTATTGTTGTTGGGGATGGAGTACCTATTAGTTTTGGACCCTTCACAAAAGTAGGTAGTTATCGTGTTGTTACTCCCGCTCAAGGAGGATGTGAGCTTGCAATGAATGGGGTTGTTGTAGTTAGTATAAGTCCTTTACCTACTACTTTTGATTTGCAAGCCGAGAATGGGGGGCATTTCTGCGAGGATGATGCTGATGGTGTGGGAATTACACAAGTAGGACAACAAGCAGGTGTATCTTATCAGCTTTGGTTAGATGGAATCAAGCAAGGAGATGCTCAAGAAGGAACTGTAAATAGTGCTTCAGCAACTCTTGATTATGATAAATACACCATTCCTGGTAAATATACTGTTATAGGAACTAACTTGCTGAGTGGATGTGAGAACGAGATTGGTACTGTTACATTAACTAAAAATCCTTTACCTGAAAAATTTGAGATTGGTGGCGATACTGATTATTGCGATGATGGTGTTAGTACAGCTAGTATAAGTTTATCTGGGTCACAAGAAGGCTTATATTATAAACTTTATTCTTTAGTGGGTGATGTTCGTACTGATTTAAAAGATAGTAAAGTAGGTACTGGAGAATCTATTGATTTTGCTGGAGTTGAAGAAGGTGATTATATTGTTATTGCTAGTAGTGTACCTTATCCAGGTTTAGCTTGTGAAGAGGAAATGGGCACGGTAGTTATTTCTAAAAACCCTATGCCTAAAACAGATCTAAAAACAGATCTAATAGTTACTCCTCCCGATACCTCTGGTGATAAGTGCAATGTTACTGCTACAATTACTATAGCTGATGCGGAAGATGGTGCTGAATATGAGATCTATTGGCGGGAAAATGATAATTCTAATGGTTCAATAGGGATTATTGAAAACGAACTTACTAGTTCTGGTGATATTGTATTTTCTAATCTTTCTTTTGATGGTAATGGAAAATATAGAATTCATGTTCGGTTAGGAAGTTGTGAAGATTTCTTAGATAACGGTTTTACAATTTCTGGCGCTTCTATTACTAAATACTCTATTACAGGGGATGGTGCTATTTGTGAAGGTGATACTGAAGGTGTTAATATTGGGTTGTCTTCCTCTGAGCCTGATGTTACCTATGTTCTTTGGTCTATAAATGCTGGCGTTGGTCCTGCTGGTGCTGATGTTCCCATTGACACTATTAAAACAGATTATGCAGGTTATGTAGCGGGAGAGGCATTAGATTTTGGTAAATTTAATGAAGAAGGTGATTATATAATTAAGGCAAGTAATGTTGATTGTGTTGATGTAGAGATGTTTGGTATGGTTAAGTTAAGATTTAATCCTCTACCAATAGCTTTTCAAATAACCGGATCTGGCGTTTTTTGTGGAGATGCTAAAGGTGCTGTAATTGGACTTGATGGTTCGGAAGAAGGTGTCAGTTATACGCTTGTATGGCATGACGGAGATATTTCACGTATTCAGGGAGATCCTCTTGTAGGAAGAGCTGATGGAAAAGGAATTACTTTCCCAGATGCAAGTAAAGAAGGAGAATATACTGTGTATGCACGTTCTGAATTTGGCTGTACTTCAAGTATGAATGGTTCAGTTGTGGTTGAAACGAAAGACACTCCTTCTACAGATAAAGAAG
>CAZJDS010000065.1:8236-10256 GCA_964544795.1 uncultured Alkaliflexus sp.
TATCTCCAGAAAGTGGAATCTATTGTTCCAATGAAAGCGTGGTATCTGTAGAAATAACTCATCCAGATGCGGGTGTAACCTATTCATTAGTAGACACTCTTACGAACGAAGTAATAAGTTTTAAAGAAGCTAAAAACGGTAATCCAATTGTTCTTTCCGCATTTGATCTTTCAGATGATGGAACAGGTACTATTTATAAACTTATTGCATCGTATGCCAAACGAGGTTGTGAATCTCCTATAGATACAATTAATGTAGTTAGAAATGCATCTCCTGGCAAACCCGTAGTAATCTTTCCAGGTGTAGATACATTGGTTGTTAATGTTTGTTCTTCCGATAGTTATTTCCACTTCGAGAAATTACCAGATGTTACCTATGTTGTTTATTTGGATGGCTCACCCAAGGATACGATACCAGCAAATGATGATTTGACTTCTGACTATTCGTATGCGATAGAGGAGAGCGGATTTGTCTCTGTGGAGGCAAGCTATGATTTTAGCTGTCCTCAAATGAGTAAGGTTTCCTATTTCAATATCTATCCATCTGTTGCGTCATTTAATTTATCGGTTTCTAACTCTGGCTACCATTGTGAAGGTGATGGTGGCGCTGTTATCACCATCGAACCTACAGTTGCAGGTGTTTATTATGAGTTGTATAAAGTGGGGGATATTAATCCAACAGCTATAATTAAAGGGGATGATAGTGAAAAACCATTTATTCCTGTGCCAGGAACTTCTGATGGTATCTCCTACGAAGTGAAAGTGGATGATAAAGGTGGATGTACTTCGGGTAGTACACAGGAACTAACCGTTTTTGAGGTGCCACTACCTGATAGATCTAAAAAGTTATTAACCGAGTCTTCTGTTGGTGGTACTAAGATAATATTAGAAAATTCAGAGGCCCCCAGAAGTGGAACTTTATGGAAAGATTCTGTTTATTATGAATTGTTTATTGAAACTAAGGAAGGTTATCCATCTTTAGGCTCAAAGATAGGAACAGGAGAAAACTTGAATTTGGGCGAGTCTTCAGAATCGGGTACTGCAGAGGTAGTAGCTACTCGTTATTGGTATGTTAATAACGATTCTATAATAGGTTGTTCTTCAGAACCATTTGGGAGTATAGGCGTAGGCGAGTATTTATTAACCGCAGACACCATTTATCTCTATCTGCATGAAGGAAAAAATGTTGTGAGCACGAATATGGGTCAGTATATTAAGCCCGATTCAACCATTATAGATCGATCGGAATTGACCTTTAATTTCGTTGCTCCCTTTTTAAGTGAGGATGATTTTCATTGGTTCCCGCCTGATAGCATAGACTCTGGTAGTACTTCTAAGAAACTTAATCTTGTTAAAGGATTACATGATACAAATGTATTGGGTGTTCTTAATATTCATGGTGTAGATTCTATTACTTTCTCAAGAAAGGTTTCAAATCTATATGGTATTGCATCAGTCAAATATATAGTTGAACATGAATTAACTGGACAATCTGATACTGCAAAAATTACTTTAATCATTGGGAATGTCGAAGGAATGGAAGGAACTACTTTTATTCTTCCTAATGCATTTTCTCCCAATGGAGATGGTATTAATGATTATTTTGTAATAGATGGCCTTCAAAATTTTAAAGGAGTAGGTGAAAAACCTCTTTCAACTCTTGAAGTCTTTAATAGATGGGGAACCGTTGTTTATCAGAGTAAAGGACTTTGGTATGGCAAGGACAATGCTTGGTGGGATGGAACCTCCAATACAGGAACTATGGTCTCCATCGGGAAAGAACTTCCAAACGGCACCTATTATTACGTATTTACAGTTGAATTTTATAAAGGTGATAGAAAAGTTAAAAAGGCATTTCCAGGATTTGTAGAATTAAGACGATAGTGTTTTGAAAAAGTTTATATTTGCAGGTAGCAACCCTTTTGAGTACGGAGTCACAGACGCCGTTATTCAAAAAAGCCCTATAATTATGGTTAAAAAATATCTGATAGTATTAAGTGTGGTATTGCTTGCCTTTCAGT
>CAZJDS010000066.1:0-10214 GCA_964544795.1 uncultured Alkaliflexus sp.
CATTACTAGCATTAATATAATCATCTATAGATAAAAGTTCTTTTTTTACAATAATAAAATGCTAAAACAATGAAAATACTAATAATAGGACTACTAACATTTTTTATTTGGTCAGCATTTTCAACATATATATATATGTATGCGAAATCCGAGGACTTTGTAACGACCCAGTTGCTACGGAAGCTGGAATGAGTAATCAAGAAATTTCACGCCCTGTTGAAAACGATGTTGAAGTGCAGGAAACAAAAGTAGTTCCTGAAAACAAGGTCGTTTACTTTGCTTTTGACAAATCAGATTTTATACCTAATGCAGGTTTAGAAAGATACTTTGATGAATTAGATGTCTATTTTAAACAAAACTTATTAGTTAAGCTCAATATAACAGGCCATACCGACGCAATAGGGACCGATGATTATAACTTGGCTCTTGGATATCGCCGTGCACAAAGCGTAAAACGTTATTTTGAAAACAAGGGGATACCTAATAAAAAGATAAATATTGAATCAAAAGGAGAGAGTCAGCCTGTTGACACTAACTCCTCTCAAGAGGGAAGAGCAAATAACCGTAGAACAGTAATAACCATTAAAAATTAATAATATGAACGCTTTAATAATACTTTTAGCACAAACAAAAGGCGTAGCAGTAATTGAAATACTTTTGTTGTTGATAGTCGCGGCGATTATTGGATATGTAACAGCATGGTTATATACAAGATCGGTGTATAACAAAAAGTTGAAAATTGTGGAGGACGAATTGGAGGTATCAATAAGTCAGATATCCAGACTAAATGCCGAAAATAGCAGGCTTCAAAAAAATCTTGATAGTTTAATTAAAGAAAATCAAGAGCTTATTTTAAAATAGCAGGCACTTAAAGTTCAAAACAAAGAAGCTGTAATTGAGATAGAAAGAAAGACTTTGAAAAAGCAGCAAGCAGAGCAACTGCTTGATGAAAAAGAGGAAGAGTTATTGTTGATTGCGCAACGAAGGCATTTATTGGATTACAATAGTTTTGGGACTGCAGAGGAAAATGAAAAGGATGACCTTCAGATGATTAGTGGTATCGGTCCCTCTATTGAAGAAAAGTTGCATGCTTTAGGCATATTTTCATTTTTACAGATTAGTAAATTCACTAAGAATGATATTGACACCATTGATACCGCTCTTATATATTTCTCTGGACGTATAGAAAGAGATGAGTGGGTAGAGCAGGCAAAAGAGCTGGTGATTAGTGAAGAGAAGAAAGATGAATTACTCGATCGGATCAGAGCAAGGAAATCAAAAATCTACTACGACAGAATTGGAATTGCCAGTGAGAACGAAGCGGATGATTTGACCGAAATTAGCGGGATTGGTAAATGGATAAATGAAAAACTGAATGCCCTTGCTATATTCACGTTTAAGCAAATTAGTAAGTTTAACGAAGAGGATGTAGAAGAGGTTACCGAAGCTATTGAGTTCTTTCCAGGTAGAATTGAAAGAGATGAGTGGATTTATCAGGCGAAAGAATTAGTTCGAGCTGAAGGTAAAAAAGCAGATCTTCTTAAGCGTATTCAGGAACGAAAAGTAATTATTTCATCCTATGATAATTTTGGTATCGCTCAGAAACATCAGGCAAATAACTTGACGTTAATAAATGGAATTAGTCTGTGGATTGAAGAACGACTTAATATGCTTGAAATATATACTTTTGAACAGATTAGTCGCTTTGAATCGAAAGATATTGAACTAATAACTGAAATGTTAGAATTACCTCCAAATCGTATTGAAAAAGAAGCATGGGTACCACAGGCACGTGAATTTGAAGCAAAAGTTAGATCGAGTAGGAGCTAAATCATATTTTTAGTCTAACAACAGTTGTTTTATATCAGAACTTTTAAAATGGAAGTTGTCTTCTATCCTTAATAGATTCAACAAAAAGGATTGTCTCAACTGCTTGAAACAGTCCTTTGTTTTAGGAGAGGATCTGTTTCAGCTTTTTCAAGCCCACAGAAGCTTTTTCTTTGATGATGGTGATGGGTTGTGAAGTAACAATGTTGGGCTGGCCTGGGTCGATTACATAAATTGGAACATTATCTGGGATTATGGACGCCAATCCAGCTGCAGGATATACATTTAAAGAAGTTCCAACTACCACAAATAGATCGGCCGTATGAACCATCTCCTGAGCTTCTAAAATACCAGGGACTGCTTCGCCGAACCAAACAATGTGGGGGCGAAGTTGGCTCCCTTCATCGCACAAATCTCCTGATTTAAGCTCCCATCCATCCAATTCATAAATTAAATCAGGGTTTTTGGTGCTTCTCACTTTCCGAAGTTCGCCATGTAGATGAAAGACTTTGCTGCTTCCAGCGCGTTCGTGCAAATCATCCACATTTTGCGTAATAATTTGTACATCATAAATCTTCTCTAATTCGGACAGTATTTTATGACCTTCATTTGGATGAGATTCCAGCAGTTTTTTCCGTCGTTCATTGTAAAACCGCAAAACCAGTTTAGGGTCTTTTGCCCAAGCTTGGGGTGAAGCAACTTCAGTAACGTCATATTTTTCCCAAAGTCCACCCATATCCCGAAAGGTTGGGATTCCACTTTCGGCACTCATTCCTGCACCCGATAAAACAACTAATTTTTTCATTGGTAATTATAGTTATATTGCAATTTGTATAATTTTACGAGAAAAAATAATGCGAAAATTCAAGCAACGATTTCCAGTTTTCTTCTTCCTACTTATTACAACGCTTATTTATAGCATTCTATTGTTAACTCCAAACTATAGACACTATCCCATTTTCGGTTTTCAGGATTTGGTGTTTGTACTTGCCCATTGGGGACTTTCAGCGTTTGGTCTCTTTGCCATTTTTACTTTGTTAAGTATGAATAGATACATTTATGCGATTTTATTCCCCATCTTCTCTATCGCTTCAGTCGTAACAGCTTATTTTATATGGCAGATAGACATCAGCATCAACTCTGCTTTAGTTGAGTCTATATTTTTAACCAATATGAATGAAGCGTTTAGTTATGCTTCAGGATCATTGGTTTTGTTCATCTTGATCACTACTGTTTTAACTGTTTTTATGGTCATTTGGCGATTTAAATTACGTTGGAAAAAACAGGAAGTTTATTTAGTTTTTGTTGCTGGAGTTATTAGTGCCGCCTTCTTCTTTATTACTGATAACATAAGAAAAAACACATTAACGGCCAGAGCTCCGTTCTCTTATTACATTGCTGCAAAGGATCTTTTTAATGATAAAAAAGAGATAAATGCAGAACGTTTTATGTTGGGTGATAACGCCATTTCGATGGAAGATTCTATTATTACTGTTTTCATAATTGGAGAATCATTAAGAGCGGACCATCTGCAAATGAATGGATATCATAGAAGAACTATGCCAAATATGGAAGAGCGTGGTGTAATTTCCTTGCCTAATGTCTATTCGCCCTTTACATATACAGCATCAAGCATTAGCTATATATTAACTCGAGCTGATGAGGAGAATAGAGATCCCATGGTAAATGAAAGTTCATTTGTAGATATTTTTAAATCCTGCGGTTTTCACTCTGCTTGGTTGGCCAATCAAAACCCTATATTTCCGTTTCGTTTTTTCATTAATGAAACCGACACTATCTACATCAACAAACCGCAGTTCTCGGATTATAGCAATACTGCTAAATATGACTCAGACCTTATAGCACCATTTCAAAATATTGTAAACCAACCCAATCCTAAAAAACTAATTATTTTACATTTGGCAGGAAACCATTGGTGGTACAACAAGAACCTTCCTGACGAATTTATTCATTTTAAACCTATCCTTGAAAACAAAACGTTATCTCAATCCAATAGAGAGCGAATGATTAACAGTTACGATAATGTTACACTTTTTACCGATAGTGTTATTAATGAATTTATGAAAGCTGTAGAAGATAAGAAGGTTTTGCTTATATTTTTATCCGATCATGGCGAGTCATTCGGAGAAAATGGCAAGTGGTTACATGCTAATGACATGCCTGTAGAGCAGAATCCTGCAAGTTTTATATGGTTTTCTGATAAGTATAGGAGAGACCATCCTGAAAAAGTTCAGATATTGTTAAAGAGCAGCAAAAAGAATGTAGATACCGCATTTTTATTCCATACTATAATTGCAGGAAGTCATATTCAGTCACCTTATATTGATAATTCATACAATCTTTTTTATGATTCCGATAAGTGAGACTATTTCTTTTTCTGAGTTCCCACAGCAAAAGGGATATATTTATTTAAAAAATGAATGAAAGGGACAAGTAATAAAATCTGCAAGAAGGAATAAATAAAGTAATAATGAACTCCACTGGATATTTCTTGACCAAAAC
Organism: uncultured Alkaliflexus sp.; assembly: GCA_964544795.1. Taxonomy (GTDB): domain Bacteria; phylum Bacteroidota; class Bacteroidia; order Bacteroidales; family Marinilabiliaceae; genus CAZHHH01. The sequence goes on from CAZJDS010000066.1 coordinate 4,351, forward strand.
CTACTAAAAGGACAGCTTTTATAAATGACATAGCGGTTAGATGAAATGCCAAAACGGGAAGAGTATTACGACCTAACCATGTAATAAAGCGATGAGATGGTAGTAGGCTGAAAAGAAAGAAAATCCATATAAAACCTAACATTCCATTGATATACATTAATGGAAGATTACCATATTTTCCATAATAAAAGGAGGGTTCGGAATTATATTGTGAAAGAATCAAGTGAATGAAAAATGCGACAATCGAAATCAGTACCCTTTTTGAATTTGAAACCCTCTCTAATATGTTTTTTTCTTTTATCCATGCACCTAAATAATAAAATGGATAAACAACCAAAGCAACATCAAAACTCCAGGGGAGATGCACTCCAATAATTCTGAAAGTATAATATCCTATCAAAATCAAAATAAACAGACAAAGATATTGCCATTTTGCTTGCAGGCGAGCCACAAAAAAGTCTATAAATAAAACACAAAAAAGTGCGGTAAGAAACCACATTGGAATGCCCCAATCCATATATTGAGGGCCCCCTTGAGAATAGAAGATTCCTAAAAAGTTTTTAAGGGGATTGTAAGCCTCTCCTGCCCCATAATGGCGCCCAATAAATAACCACAATACAAACAAGGCTGTGCTCAGAATAAAATAGGGTATCAGCAATCGTTTCGTTGATTTGTGAATAAAATCACTAAAGCTTATAGTCGATTTGCTTTTTCTGACAAATCCAGATATAATAAAAAATAAAGGCAGTCGAAAAGAACTTAGGTATTCCCCAAAGTCTGATGTATAATCATTATGACCATAAACAATTAAGAAAATACTTACCGCTTTTAACTGATCAATAAATTCAATTCTCTTCATTCGGAACAATAATTACACAATATCTCAACAAAATCAAAAATGCACGTTGCTAAGTGTCCTTATTTTCTTAATTTTGCATCTATTCAAAAATCTTTTCAAATGAATGGTTCCATAAAAATTAAAAGTGCTTTAATTTCAGTATTCTATAAAGACGGACTCAAAGATATTGTAAAAACCCTTGATGAACAAGGTGTGAAAATTTTTTCCACAGGTGGTACGCAAACTTTTATTGAGGAGTTGGGAATAAAAGTTACCGCAGTAGAGGATTTAACAAGTTATCCTTCTATTTTAGGCGGTCGTGTTAAAACTTTGCACCCAAAGGTGTTTGGTGGTATTTTAGGAAAACGTGGCGACAAAGGTCATCAGGAACAAATGTTGGAATATGAAATTCCTGAAATTGATTTGGTCATTGTTGATCTCTACCCTTTTGCAGCTACCGTGGCATCTGGAGCTGATCATGCCAGCATTATTGAAAAAATTGACATCGGTGGAATTTCACTCATAAGAGCTGCTGCAAAAAACTACAACGATGTGGTGATTGTTCCCTCTGTTGAGCAATATTCTGCCTTATTAGATCTTCTACGAAAGAACAATGGCTCTACCACGTTAGAGGAAAGAAAATGGTTTGCCACAGCTGCTTTTGCTGTGTCGTCTGGTTACGACAGTGCTATTTTTAACTACTTTAGTAATGGTGAATATCCAGCTTCGCGTGAAGCCACAGATGGAAGCATGAGTTTAAGGTATGGTGAAAACCCTCATCAAAAGGGAGTTTTTTATGGTAACTTTAACGAGTTATTTGAGCAGCTTCACGGGAAAGAGATTTCTTACAACAACCTTTTAGACATTGATGCTGCCGTTTCATTGATAGAAGATTTTGAAGAGACAACTGTTGCCATACTAAAGCACAATAACGCCTGCGGTTTGGCATCGCGAGAAAACCTCTCTGATGCATGGAAGGATGCATTGGCTGGTGACCCTACCTCTGCTTTTGGCGGTGTGGTTGTTCTAAATAAGAAGGTAGATGAAGATACTGCTTTGGAGATGAATAAGATATTTTTGGAAGTGGTAATTGCGCCAGATTATGATCAAAAAGCGTTGGAGATTCTTCAGCAAAAGAAAAATAGAATTATTTTAATACAAAAAGGCTTCTCGTCTTTACAAAAATCATCAAGAACCTTGCTGAACGGAGTCCTAACTCAAGATAAAGATTTAACTACTGAGATCGCTTTAGATCTTAAAATAGTTACTACTATTGCACCTTCATCAGAAGAAGTTGAGGATCTTTTGTTTGCCAATAAAATTGTGAAGCACTCCAAATCCAACGCTATCGTTTTGGCAAAAGGACGTCAATTGATTGCAAGCGGCGTGGGTCAAACGTCAAGAGTAGATGCATTAAAACATGCCATCAGCAAAGCACAATCTTTTGGTTTTTCATTGGATGGCGCAGTGATGGCCTCAGATGCCTTTTTCCCGTTTGCAGATTCTGTGGAAATTGCGCATAAGGCTGGCATTAAATCAGTTATTCAGCCAGGTGGTTCGATCAAAGATCAAGACACTATAAACTATTGTAACAATAATAACCTGTCAATGGTATTCACCGGGAACAGACATTTTAAACATTAAAAACAGCTTCAATGGGATTGTTCTCTTTTTTATCACAAGATTTAGCGATGGACTTAGGTACCGCTAATACCATCATCATACATAACGATAAGATTGTGGTGGACCAGCCAAGTATAGTGGCTCTGGATCGACGTACTGACAAGTTGATTGCCATAGGGGAGAAGGCGCGACAGATGCATGGTAAAACACATGATAATATCTATACCATACGTCCACTTCGTGATGGGGTAATTGCCGACTTTAATGCAGCTGAACAGATGATAAGGGGCATGATCAAAATGATTGATGGAGGCAAAAAGCGTCTCTTCACCCCTTCACTGAATATAGTAGTTTGTATTCCTTCGGGAAGCACAGAAGTAGAAATTCGTGCAGTACGTGATTCTGCTGAACATGCGGGAGGGCGAGAAGTCTTTATGATTTATGAGCCTATGGCTGCTGCTTTGGGAATTGGGTTGGATATTGAAGCGCCAGAAGGTCACATGATTGTAGATATAGGTGGAGGTTCTACAGAGATTGCTGTTATTTCTTTAGGCGGAATTGTAACCAACAAATCCATTCGGATTGCAGGTGACGATCTTACCGCTGATATTATGGAATATATGCGCAGGCAACACAATATTAAAATTGGGGAGAGAACCGCTGAAGAGATTAAAATTCGTGTAGGATCTGCTTTGCCTGAGTTGGACGAGCCGCCAGCCGATTATATTGTAAATGGCCCCAACCAAATGACTGCTTTGCCTATTGAAGTGCCAGTTTCTTATCAAGAAATATCCCATTGTTTGGAAAAATCCATCTCGAAAATGGAGACGGCTATTTTGAGTGCATTGGAACAGACTCCTCCCGAATTGTATTCTGATATCGTAACCAGAGGAATATATTTGGCTGGTGGAGGTGCTCTTTTGAGAGGTTTGGATAAAAGACTTACCAATAAACTCAATATCCCTTTTCATATTGCAGAAAGTCCTCTTCATGCTGTGGCTAGAGGAACAGGTATTGCTCTTAAAAATCGTCACAAATACTCTTTCCTGATCAGATAGAAATAGATATCTATGAGTTATTTTTAGATCATTGTTTTACACATCAATTTGTTTAATGATATGTAAATCTGCTTTAAACGTTTCATAACCATGAGAAACATCCTCCGGTTTATTATCAAGTATCACTATTTTTTGCTGTTTCTACTGCTTGAAACGTTTAGTTTATATTTACTAGTGAGCTACAACCAACCACACAAACAAATATTCCTGAACTCATCGGGAAAGTTTGCTTCCAGTGTTTTCGAAATGACCTCTACATTTACAGATTATGTTTCTCTTAAGCGAGCAAATGAAGAGCTTTCCAGAGAGAATGCGCTTTTAAGAAGCCAGTTGTTTAATTACACTTCTCATCATGAGCTGGAGCCTGTAGAACAATATGCTAACGATACTCTTTACCGATTCATATCTGCTAAGGTAGTTAACAACTCCGTAAATAAACTTCATAATTATCTTACTATTGACAGAGGAAGTAAGCACGGAATGCATCCCGGAATGGGTGTAATTTCAGCCCGTGGACTGGTAGGGATTACACGTCATGTTTCTAAAAATTACTCTACCATTACATCTTTATTAAATACCCAGCTTAAAATTTCTGCAAAATTAAGAGATTCTGATTATTTTGGGTCTTTAACTTGGATGGGATATTCTCCGTCTAATGCCACTTTATTTGAAATCCCTGCTCATGCAAAAGTGTCAGTTGGTGATGCAGTTGTTACCAGCGGCTATTCAGCAATTTTTCCTGAGGGCATTTTAATTGGCACTATCGAAAATTTTGAATTGAAAAAAGGAGAAGGTTTTTACGAAATTGATGTTAAACTCTCTGTAGATTTTAACAATTTGACTTATGTCGAATCTATTGAGAAGTCGATGAGAGAGGAACAAATCCATTTGGAAAAAACAACAGCAAATGATTAATAATATAGGAAGATATGCGCTCAGCTTAGTTGCAATTATTCTAGTTCAGGTAATGATTCTCAATAACATTAACTTGGGTGGATTTATCAATCCCTATCTTTATGTTTTGTTTATTTTGATTCTTCCTATTGAAATTCCCAACTGGATTTTAATTTTTATTGCTTTTTTATTGGGCGTTTTGATGGATGTTTTTTTGAACACACCTGGCATGCACGCTTCAGCCACAGTGTTTCTGGCTTTCTTGCGTCCTTACTTTCTTCGTTATTTAGCCCCGCGTGAAGAATATGAACCTGCAAGTTTGCCTGTGCCATCACACTTTGGGTTTTCGTGGTTTTTTAAATATGTTCTCATTACAGTTGTGAGTCATCATCTATTTCTGTTTTTTGTGGAAGCATTTACGTTCAATCATTTTTTCGCCACGCTCTGGAAGGTGATTGTAAGCTCCTTGAGCAGCATTGCCATCATTTTGCTGGCGGAAATGTTTGGCATGAAAAAAAGAAAAAGATTTTAATTGATTTGAACATGGGAAATAATAGAAGCATTGTCATTATTCTGGTTATTATTCTCATAAGCATTATCTTTATCATTAGGTTGTTTGTGCTTCAAATTATTGATCCTTCTTATAAATTTTCTGCAGAAAATAACACCCAGCGAAAAATCACAGAATATCCAGCTCGTGGACTCATTTATGATAGAAACCAAAAGCTTTTGGTCTCTAATCAGCCTGTTTATGATTTGATGATTGTTCCTCGTGATGTAGTTGCTTTTGATACTTTGGATTTTTGTGCATCTTTGAACATAACCCGTGAGGAGTGCCACAATATTTTTCAAGAAGTGAAGCAGGGTATCCGTAATCGAAAAATATCAGGTTTTAAGCCTTCGGTTTTTCTTAAACAATTATCGTCTCAACAGTATGCTGTTTTTCAGGAGAAGGAATATAAGTTTAGAGGTTTTTTCGCGCAGCGTAGAACTGTGCGTCAGTATGAATATAGTAATGCTGCTCATATCTTTGGTTATGTGGCAGAAGCAACAGAATCTTTAATAAAAGAGGATTCGTATTATGTTTTGGGCGATTATGCAGGAATAAATGGGATTGAAAAGACATATGAAAAATATTTGCGTGGCGAAAAGGGTGCTAAATATGTGATGGTAGATGTTTTAGGACGTGAAAAAAACTCTTTACGGGATGGTCGCTTGGATGTGGCTGCTGAATCTGGAAAAGATATTTCTCTCACGATAGATATGGATCTGCAGAAATATGGAGAATTATTGATGCAAAACAAAATAGGAAGTATTGTTGCTATTGAGCCTGCTACAGGTGAGATACTTACGATGGTTTCTAGCCCAACTTATGATCCCTCTTTACTGGTGGGACGAAGTCGATCGACCTACTTCCCTCTTCTTTCTATGGACAAACGCTCCCCATTACT
>CAZJDS010000067.1:0-10177 GCA_964544795.1 uncultured Alkaliflexus sp.
TATTGTGAAGTCGCCACCAGACAAAGATCCTGTTGCGCAACGTCAGTTGCTCTCTTCTGTGGGACAGGTGAAATTACTCACCACTTATGCAGGGATGTTTGAATCTCATGAAATTACTTGTGCACAAGTCTTAGTCACCAAGCAAGATTTCAGTACTCGAGAGCACTATTTAAACATGAAGAACTGCTTTTCCGTTTTACTTGAGAACAATATTGTACCCATTGTGAATGAAAATGATGCGGTGTCGGTTACAGCACTTATGTTTACAGATAATGATGAGTTGGCTGGTCTGGTCTCCACCATGATGAACACTGAGGCTCTTTTTATTTTAAGTAATGTGGATGGAATATTTGATGGAGACCCAAGAAAACCAGGCGCTAAACTAATTGAGGAGATCGACTCAGAAAACGTAAATTTAGAAGAGTATGTAACCACTCAAAAAAGCAATTTTGGACGTGGCGGAATGCTCACAAAAGGGCGTATAGCAACTACTACAGCAGCTGCAGGCATTGAGGTGCATATTGCCAATGGCAGTCGTGACAATGTCCTACTTGATCTCACAAAGAAAACAGGATTAGTTCCACACACCTATTTTAAAGCAGGTCTTCCAAAACCAGCTGTTAAGAAGTGGATGGCCTATTCGGCTGGCTTTACCAATGCAGAAGTCCACATAAATGAAGGAGCTCGAAATGCGCTCTTTTCAACAAAAGCAAACAGTCTATTGTTGGCTGGAGTAACAGAACTACCCAACGCCTTTCAAAAGGGTGATTTATTACGCATATTAGATCACAACAAAAAGTTAATAGGAATAGGCAAAGCACAATATGACAGAAAAAAAGCGATGGAACATCTCCACGCAAAGAAATACAGACCATTGATACATTATGACTATCTGCATCTCTACCCATAATTTATGAGAGAGATAGATCAATAAAGTTTAACATAAAATTTTTATAATAATGAGTGCAATCGACCAGATAAAAAGAGCAAAAGATGCCGTTGTGCAGATGGTAAGAGTTGATGCAGAACTCAACCAAAAAATATTATTGGATTTGGCTGACCGTGCAGAAGCGAATATACCCGCTATTTTAACTGCCAATAAGCTGGACTTAGATCTTATGCCTAAAGACGATCCACGCTACGATCGGCTTCTACTCAGTGAGGAACGAATTAAATCCATTGCCAACGATTTAAGAAATGTGGCTCGAATGGATTCTCCCATTGGTGAGATGCTGGAACAGAATAAAACAAATACAGGTCTTCACTTACAAAAAGTACGTGTAGCGTTGGGTGTAGTGGGTGTGATTTATGAAGCACGCCCCAATGTTACTTTTGATGTTTTTGCCCTCTGCTTTCGCACTGGCAATGTGGCCATATTAAAAGGAGGCACCGATGCATGGAACTCCAACAGCGCTATAGCAAAACTGATACATGAAAGTCTGGAGAAATTTAATGTCTCCAAAGAGGTAATGCAACTTCTACCACCCGACCGATCTGCAGCCAACGATTTGATGGATGCGGTGGGTTATGTGGATGTGTTGATTCCACGTGGCTCACAATCGCTCATAGATTCGGTTCGTGAAAACGCCAAAGTTCCAGTGATTGAAACAGGGGCAGGTGTGGTTCACACCTATTTTGACGAAACAGCGGATTTTGAGCTGGGTAAAAAGGTGATATTCAATGCAAAGACCAGAAGGGTGAGCATCTGTAATGCTCTGGAATGTCTCATCATCCATGAGTCCCGATTAAAAGAGTTGCCCGCATTGATTGGTGATATGGCAGATAAAAAGGTGGTATTAGAAGCTGATGAGCCTTCCTACAAAGCTCTAAAAGGTAGCTATCCTGATAATTTATTAACCAAAGCCAATGATACCTCTTTCGGAAAAGAGCATCTGGATTATCGTCTCTCGATAAAAACGGTTGAGAATCTTGATCAGGCACTGGATCATATCGCCAAATATAGTACACATCACAGCGAAGCCATCATCACAAAAAGTCAGGAAAGTCGAGACAGATTCTTTAAGGAAGTGGATGCAGCTGCGGTTTATCTTAATACTTCCACTTCATTTACAGATGGAGCTCAATTTGGGTTAGGGGCAGAGATTGGTATCAGCACACAAAAGCTGCATGCACGCGGCCCCATGGCATTGAAAGAGCTAACCAGTTACAAATGGCTAATACAAAGCGACGGAATGACAAGACCAGCATAATTACAACAAGTAAAAGCTTCAATCTGTATGGATTAATGCAAACGATCACTAAATAAAAAAGATGAAACGATTTTTAAAACCTGAGGATATTGGGAGTCTTAAGAAGGCTCTTGAAGATGCTCAAAGCGTAAAAAACAATCCTTATTCAGATCAAGCGCTGGGAAAGAATAAGACTTTATTGCTCATCTTCTTCAACTCCAGCCTGCGTACTCGTATCAGCTCACAAAAAGCAGGAATGAATTTGGGGATGAATGTGATTGTTCTGGATGTCAACAACGACAGTTGGAAGCTTGAAACTGAGTTTGGTGTTGTGATGGATGGAGACAAAGCCGAACACTTAAGAGAGGCTATTCCAGTAATGGGGCAATATTGTGACATCATAGGAGTGCGTTCATTTGCAACGTTTGAAAATAGAGAGGATGATTACAGTGAAAAAATCTTGTCTCAATTCATACAATACTCTGGCAGACCCGTAATTAGTCTGGAGTCGGCTACCCGTCATCCTTTGCAATCTTTTGCCGATTTAATTACCATCGAAGAACACAAAACAGTGGATCGTCCAAAAGTTGTTTTAACCTGGGCACCTCATCCTCGCGCTCTGCCACAAGCTGTGCCCAACTCATTTGTGGAGTGGATGAAAATTGCCGACGTAGATTTGGTGGTCACCCATCCCAAAGGATACGACTTAGCGCCTGAGTTTATGGAGGGTGTTGCCTATGAGCCCGATCAGAAGAAGGCATTTGAAAATGCTGATTTTATCTATGCCAAGAACTGGGCAAGCTACAGCGACTATGGCAAAATTCTGTGCGAAGATAGAAGTTGGACGGTGGATGAAGCCAAGATGGCATTGACCAATAACGGAAAATTCATGCACTGTTTACCTGTCAGACGCAACATGATTGTTACGGATGCTGTAATTGACAGTCCCAACTCCATAGTTGTGGAAGAAGCTGCCAACAGAGTAGTTTCTGCCCAGGTCGTTTTAAAGCGAATGCTTCAAACCATTGCAGAAGATGTGGATTGGTAAGCCAAACCAAGTTTCAATAAATAATTCTTTGATTGTCACATCATAAAGAACAAAAGGAAAGAGTAGAAATGCAGGAATTAACCATTGTAAAAGTTGGAGGCAAAGTGGTGGAAGAGCCAGAAACTCTTCATCAATTGCTTAAGGATTTTGCCGCCATACCTTCGCCCAAAATATTGGTACATGGTGGTGGTCGTTCAGCCACAGCCATGGCAGAAAGATTGGGCGTTAAAACCCAAATGATAGAAGGCAGAAGAATTACCGATGCGCCCATGTTAGAGGTGGTTACCATGGTTTATGGAGGGTTGGTAAATAAAAATATCGTGGCAGGATTGCAATCTCACAAGCAAAATGCTTTGGGGATGACAGGTGCCGACATGAACATCATACGCAGTAAGAAAAGAGTACACCCCACCATAGATTACGGTTTTGTGGGCGATATTGATGAGGTAAACGGGGAAGCACTTAAGCAGCTCTTGACCGAAGGAGTCGTTCCTGTGATTGCGCCACTCACCCACGATGGAGAAGGTAATATGCTCAATACCAATGCTGATACCATGGCTGGTTCTGTGGCAGCAGCATTGGCCAGCTCTTTCAAAGTTACTTTGGTGTTTTGCTTTGAGAAGAAAGGAGTCCTGTCGAACGTAGAAGATGAAGATTCTGTTATTCCACTCATTACACCTAAAGAATTTCAAAAGCTCAAAGAAAAAAAAGTAATCGTAGAAGGGATGATTCCCAAATTAGACAATGGGTTTGAAGCGCTCGAAAAAGGAGTACATCAAATACGAATTACCAATATTCAGGGACTTTCAGGCAACGATAAGAATGGAACAATTCTTCGCTTGAAATAGAAGACCAAATTACAAAATAGCACAAAATCAATGTAGATAAGCTGGCTGCTTAGTCTCTCCACATCTTAACAATTCGTCATGATCAATAATTTCATCAACGATTCCATAGATTTATTGAAAAAGCTCATTGCCATTCCTTCCTTCAGCAAGGAAGAGAAAGCAGTTGCTGACTTTTTGGAGGAGAGATTGAAGAATATGGGGCTTAAACCAGAAAGGTTGCTAAACAACATTTGGGTAACCGCACCCAACTATCAAGCAAATCGTCCTACGCTACTTCTGAATTCACACATCGATACTGTTAAACCATCCAACAATTGGAGTACTGATCCATTCACCCCACTTGAGAAAGATGGCAAAATCATTGGGCTGGGCAGCAACGATGCTGGCGCACCGCTTGTTTCTCTATTGGCTGCATTCAGATACTTGTCACAAAAAGAACAAAATTACAACCTCATCTTTGCCGCCACTGCCGAAGAGGAGATTTCAGGATCAAATGGTATTGTCGCTCTATTATCATCGCTGGGCAAAATTGATTTGGGTGTGGTCGGAGAGCCTACGCAAATGCGGATGGCTGTTGCAGAAAAAGGATTGATGGTGATCGACGGAACAGTAGAAGGAAAAGCGGGTCATGCAGCCAGAGATGAAGGCGTAAATGCCATTTATAAAGCATTGCCCATTATAGATTTCTTTCAGAAGTATAAATTTGAAAAGGAATCCGAGTTTTTAGGTTCTGTGAAAATGACGGTAACAGGTATTCAAGCTGGAAGTCAACACAACGTAGTGCCCGACCAATGCACTTTTATGATGGATGTTCGAGTCAATGAATGCTACAGCAATCAAGAGGTGTTTGAGATTTTACAGAGTAAAGTGGATTGTCAACTGAAAGCACGTTCCTACAGATTAAACTCCTCCTCCATCTCACAGGAACATCCTATTGTTAAAAGAGGAATTTCGTTGGGGCTAACACCATTCGGTTCACCCACACTATCCGACCAGGCTTTGATGAGATTCACCACAATTAAAATAGGACCTGGTGATTCTGCAAGATCGCACACTGCGGATGAATTCATTTTTACTCAGGAGATAAAAGAGGGAGTTGAAAAGTATATCAAAATATTAGATGGGTTGCAGATCATTAAGTAAACATCAACCTCGAAAAAAGAATAAAGAATTAAAGATTTTTTTCTTTAATTAAATGTATGGAAAGCAGTTTTTTCTTACATTTGTATCGAATCGAAACAAAAAGAATGAAAATACTGTCATTTAGATAGAAATTTCAATTTATTACGATTGGTTTATAAGCAAAAAGCACCGAATACAGATCAAACCAGGAGTAAAAACTAAAACAGCATAAAAAGAGGCAATTATGAAACTCTGGGATAAAGGAACATCAGTTGATAAAAAGATAGAAGAGTTCACGGTGGGGAAAGATCGCGAGTTGGATGTGGAATTGGCACCCTTCGACATCATGGGAACGATGGCACACATCACCATGCTCGAAAAAGTGGGACTTCTCTCTGCAGATGATTTGACTCTTTTGCTGCCAGAGTTGAAAAGGCTCTATAAAGAAACCTTGAAAGGTAATTTCGTGATCGAAGATGGTGTGGAAGATGTTCACTCTCAGGTGGAACTGATGCTTACACGTTCGTTGGGTGAAGTAGGTAAAAAAGTACACAGCGGACGCTCACGCAACGATCAGGTTCTACTTGATCTGAAGTTGTATACCCGTCACCAGATGGAGATAATGACCGAAGCCATCTCTCAACTCTTCACATCACTTCAGCAAAAAAGTGAAGAACACAAAGAGGATCTCATGCCAGGCTATACGCATCTTCAAGTGGCCATGCCCTCTTCATTTGGGTTGTGGTTTGGCGCTTACGCAGAAAGTTTAACCGATGATATGCACTTTCTATTATCGGCATGGCGGATTGTCAACCAAAATCCGCTGGGGGCCGCTGCGGGTTATGGAAGTTCTTTCCCGTTGGATAGAAAGCTCACCACAGAAATTTTGGGCTTTGACGATTTGAGTTACAATGTGGTGTATGCACAAATGGGACGTGGCAAAATGGAGCGTAGTGTTGCAATGGCGATCTCCTCAGTAGCAGCCACCATTGGGAAATTGGCTACGGATGCCTGTCTTTTTATGAGTCAAAACTTCGGTTTTATAGGATTGCCGCCAGAGATGACCACAGGTTCCAGCATTATGCCGCACAAAAAGAACCCCGATGTTTTTGAACTGATCAGAGCTCGATGCAACAAGCTTCAAGCACTGCCCAATCAAATTTCACTCATCACGGGCAATTTACCATCGGGCTATTTTCGCGATTTACAATTGATCAAAGAAATCTTTATACCAGCGTTTGCGGAGATTATGAGTTGTCTGGAACTTACAGCATTTGCGGTAGAAAAGATGACCATCCAAAAAGATTTAATGAAAAACCCTCTTTATAAATATGCTTTTAGTGTGGAAGAGGTAAACAGAAGGGTCTTGCAAGGAGTTCCTTTCAGAGACGCATACAAACAAGTTGGGATAGAGATCGAAAAAGGAGAATTCAAAATTCCTGAAGAGATCCATCACACCCATGAGGGAAGCATCGGAAACCTTTGCACCCAAGAAATTAAGAACAAGATGAACAGTACACTTGAGCAGTTCAACTTTGCACAAGTGAATTCAGCAATCGAAAAATTAACAAACTAAAATAGAGAAAAACCATGGCAGTAATAGATAATTTAGCCAAAGCATCGGTTCAGTCCTGCGAGATTGATAAAACGTTGTACGACAAATTTAATGTAAAACGAGGCTTGAGAAATTCGGATTTTTCAGGTGTTTTAGTCGGTTTAACCAATATTGGAGACGTAATTGGTTACACCAAAGATGAAAATGGAGTTACCATTCCAAAAGAAGGAGAGCTCTATTATAGAGGGTATGAAATTACTGCGCTAACACGCGGTTTCCAGGCAGACAATCGCCACGGTTTTGAAGAGACTGCTTATCTGCTGCTATCTGGGAAGCTACCCAACAAAGAGGAGATGGATGAGTTTAAAAAAATCATCAAACAAGAGCAAGAATTACCCTTTTCTCTTTCAAAGAACCTAATTCTTTCGCTGCGCGGAAAATGTATTATGAATATGCTTGCCCGCACAGTTTTAGGATTATACACCGACGACGATGAAGCAGAAAACTACTCCCCTGAGAACCTTATTCGTCAATCTATCAGCCTTATAGCGCGTATGCCTGTGATTGTGGCCTATGCATATTTTGGTATGCGTCACTCTTTTCAGCGCAGATCATTGGTTATTCGCCATCCAAACCCCGATTTAAGCTTGGCAGAGAACTTTCTTTATATGCTTAAAGGAGATAAGTACATCAAACTGGAAGCCGATCTATTAGACTTGGCCTTGGTTTTACATGCCGAGCACGGTGGAGGAAACAACTCTACTTTTACCACCCGCGTGGTAAGTTCATCTCAAACTGACACTTATTCAGCCATTGCAGCAGGATTGGGCTCGCTCAAAGGTGGATTGCATGGAGGTGCCAACATCAAGGTTATCAACATGATGAACAACATCAAAGAGAATGTTAAAAACTGGGAAGATGAGGACGAAGTTAGATCTTACTTAATAAAAATTCTTAAGAAGGAGGCTTTTGATAAAACGGGCAAGGTGTATGGAATAGGACATGCTATTTATACACTGTCCGATCCTCGTTGCATCCTTTTAAAAGAGCAGGCACGTCAGTTGGCGAAGAAAAAAGGACGCGAAGCAGAATACAATCTCTACGAACTTATTGAGCGCTTAACTCCTGAAACTTTCTACAAGTTTAAGGGCTCTAATACAAAAGTGATAGCTGCCAACGTTGACTTTTACTCAGGTTTTGTATATCAGTGCATCGATTTACCCGAAGAGCTTTTTACCCCCATTTTTGCCATCGCACGTGTTGCAGGATGGGCAGCTCACCGAATTGAAGAAGTTACTTCATCCAGTGCAAGAATCATCCGACCTGCCTATAAAAATGTGGGTCCGCGCAATGAGTATGTGGAATTAAAAGATCGTTAGAACATCTTATACAAAAGCCTGATGGAACTCAATCCATCAGGCTTTTTTCTTAAATACAGCAAAGACCACTCAACCACATCAAAAGAATTGTTCCAACAATTGGATAGAAAGAGGCGGTCATTTGTTAAATTTGTATCCAGAAAGAATTAAAAGATCAACAATTAATAATACCTGCAATATGTCTGAAGTAAAAAGCATCAAACTGGTTTTGGAAGATGGAACTGTCTTTGCTGGAAAATCATTTGGAAGCAATCGAAGCAGTGCTGGCGAAGTAGTTTTCAACACAGCGATGACAGGTTATCCTGAAAGTCTCTCCGACCCATCTTACAAAGGTCAAATATTGGTCTCCACTTTTCCGCTGGTGGGTAATTATGGCGTTCCACCCAAAACGAAAGAAAATGGTCTTCCTCTATTCTTTGAATCAGAACAAATTCATGCTGCAGGACTTGTTGTTTCAGACTATACAGAGGAGTACAGCCATTGGAATGCAGAGACCAGTCTGGGTAGTTGGCTCAAAGAAAATGATGTGCCTGCCCTATCGGGAATCGATACACGAGAACTAACAAAACTCCTGAGGGACAAAGGATCCATGTTGGGCAAAATTGTGGTAGATGAGAAAGATGTGGAATTTTACAATCCCGACAACGACAACCTTGCTGCACTAACAGGAACAAAAGAGAAAATTGAATATGGAAAAGGCAAACTGAGGATTTTGTTGATAGACATGGGTGCTAAACAGAACATCCTGCGTTCTCTACTAAAACGTGATACTACCGTAATACGCGTTCCTTGGGATTATGATTTTTTAAAAGAGGAGTACGATGGTATCTTAATTTCTAATGGGCCTGGAAATCCACTAAAATACACCCAAACCATTGAGCATATTAAAGCAGCTTTAAAGCGAGACAAACCCATTTTCGGCATTTGCTTGGGCAACCAACTTTTGGGTATCGCAGCAGGTGGAACCACACAAAAACTAAAATATGGGCACCGTGCACACAACCATCCTGTGCAGAAGGTTGGAACGAACACCTGTTTCATTACCAGTCAAAATCATGGTTTCGTTTTAAACACCGATTCATTGAGCAAAGATTGGAGCCCTCTTTTTGTTAATCTAAACGATGATACCAACGAAGGAATAAAGCACCTCTCTAAACCATTTTTTTCCACACAGTTTCATCCTGAAGCATCAGGAGGACCAACGGATACGGAATTCCTGTTTGATGATTTCGTGGATTTAGTAAAAAAACATAGATAGGAAGTAAAATCATCGCATATAATTACAACAAAAGAGCAAACCAAAACCGGTTTGCTCTTTTGCTATAATATGTGATTACTAAAATACCCTATCACCATAAATAGTGCTACTGCAAAGTAGTAATGAGAAGTTTATCTATTACTCAACAAATCTCGCCAAATACAACGCCTGATTATCAGCCTTATACCTCAATTTAGGTTTTGAACAGCAAATAAAAACACCTCGCACAGACTTATTTAGAATCATTATAAAAAGGGATTGTACACCTCTTCAATCAAAGGTATTTTTGCACGACTGGAACAGATCACTTTGAATCGAAAGTTCCACAACTGCACGAATACAATCTTGAAGAGTAATGAAATCGAAAAAACATATATTTTATACAACCCTTTGCCTTTTAATCTCACTCAACTTTTCACTTTCAAAAGCACAAGAGGGAATATTGACAGGGAATATACAATTTGAGGATGGAGAGCCTGCTATAAGCGCCATCGTTCAAATCAAAGAGTTGCAAAAAAACACCATCACCAATATAAATGGAGAATTCGTTTTTAATGAGCTGCCGTTTGGAAGCTACACATTAGATATTGGCTCTATGGAGGCTGAAAAGAAACAGGTTCTAATGGCCATGAATGAGTCAAGTGTAAAGATGAATGTAACTCTAAAAAGATCTGTGGTTAGTTTGAATGAGGTGGTAGTTCAAGGCAAATCAACAAAAAACAAAATTGAAACATTAGGGTTTGCTGCCCATGCAGTGGAGACAAAAAGCACTCAGTTG
>CAZJDS010000068.1:0-10098 GCA_964544795.1 uncultured Alkaliflexus sp.
GTGAGAAATTCGAATGTGCTACAACAATGATACGGCGCTTCGTCCATTATTACTTTAATTTTATTTACGGCAACAAAAGTAACTCAATTATTTTGAAAAACCTCCCAACATAGAGCCTAAATCAACAAACCGCTCATATGTTAAAAACGACTTAACAGCCCGAAGAACCAAAATCCCAAAACAATTTAACTCAGATGGTGAAGAAAACCAAACTTAAATGCAAATACGCTATAACATATAGTTAATACCTATAACAATACAATAAACTTTTTCGTTCTAGAATCCTTTGTTTGTTTGAGCTAAACTTCATTGTAGGATAGCTATTAATTTTAAAAAAGTATTCAACAAAACACTTAAAAACAGTATGAAAAAGGCAATTAAAAAAAGTTTTAAAACAGGAAACTATTCCAATTCAGTATCTACAGCTCTTTTAATTTTAAGAGTAGTAGCAGGGTTATTTATGCTTACGCATGGATGGGGCAAATTTCAAATGCTCATTGGCGATGGTCCCAATCAGTTCCCATCGGTTTTAGGCATGGGCGCTACAACATCATTAACTTTGGCAGTATTGGCAGAGTTTTTTGCATCTATATTGCTTATTTTTGGTTTGGCAACACGTATTGCTGCCATACCATTGCTTATCACAATGCTGGTGGCAGCACTCATTATTCATAGCGCCGATCCTTTTAGTGCAAAAGAACTTCCACTAATGTACAGTACCATCTACTTGGTTATTCTTATTTTGGGTGCAGGAAAATACTCGCTAGATCGAATGATTTCAAAAAAATAGAAAACGTTCAATATTAAATAAATCACAACATTGCAATAAGCTCAGCGACCGATTGGATTCAGTAAAAAAACCAATCTGGAAGCTGAGCTTGTCCTTCTCAAAAGCTCTATATCATTTGTCTGGCACATGTTTTGCAGACTTTGCTTATCAACTCAGCACAAATGTTTAGGTGACAAGAAGTCATATACCCTAAATAGATGAGCAATTGAATATTTTTCAAAAACTAAAAACCAGTATAATGAAAAAAAGTGTATGGATTGTTCTTGCAGCATTGCTCTTAACCCCCTTAACTTCAATTGCACAGGATAATGGAATCGGTCTTCGATTTGGCGGAGGAACCATTTCTGGTGCAGAAGTTACTTTTCAAACACCGTTGTGGGGTCAAAGGTTAGAAGCAGATTTGGGTTGGGGAGGAAACTCCAAATGGAGCTACGTGAACGTCACTGGGCTTTATCAATGGGTATTCCCCATTGAGCATGGTTTCAAGTGGTATATTGGTCTAGGACCCACTGTAGGAAACTGGGTCTATAGAGTCGATGACGATGACAAACCTAACGCTGGATTTGGTATTGGTTTAGCGCTTAATGGTGGTGCTGAATACAACTTTCCAGAGATTCCACTTCAGGTCAGCTTAGACACTCGCCCAACTTTAAATATGATTGATGTAGGTGACAGTGGTTGGTTTGGATTGGCGGCTTCGGTTCGTTACAAATTTTAAGAGTACGTTATTCATATTATAAACCCAGCAACATCGAAAGATCTGCTGGGTTTTTCTTTATTTATTTTCAATCAACTCATCCATCATCTTAAACATTTTGTTGGAATCCCATCTTGCTGCACCTGTCTTATATAACACCACTCGGCCTCTTGGGCTAATAACAATGGTGGTAGGAAGTGTGGACGTTTCGAACAGGTCTGGAACTTCTCCTACAATAGCATGAATGGGAAGCTCATAATTATGCTTATCCATGAATGATCGAACGATAGCACGATCTTCATTATTTACAAATAAGAAATGAGCCTTGTCTTTATAATTATCATACAAATTTTGAATGGAAGGCATCTCTGCAATACAAGGTGGGCACCAAGTAGCCCAATAATTAACAAATATAGGAGTGCCTTTAAGATCAGCCAAATCAACAACTTCTCCGTTGTTATCAACCAATCTAAGAGTCCAATCGTCGTCACTTAAAAATGTTGTATTGGAAGATGCGCGCGGCGAAAGCAAGGTCTGACGAACCAAAAATGCCGAAACTTCCTTTCTGGAAGCTGGAAAAATCATTGCTATTACCAATGCTAAAAAAATGAAGTCCAATGTAATGCTCCACCATCTTTTATTGGCTTTATATTTCTGCCACCGTTTTTTAATAAAACTCATCTTTCTACTATTTAATTTATATTTTATCAACCTATAAAAATCGAATGGGGCGCGCCCATGTTCGATGTACTTTGCCATTGGATTCTTTAATAAACGCCCCCACTCGTCCGAAACCCTTTAAGTCAGGAATCTTGTCCCAAAACTGATCAATATCAATCACAATATCTTGCTTCGTTCCTGGGGTAAGCATCATTGGAAAAACAGAAGTTTTTATATTGAATTTTCGGATCTTCTGCCATTTTTTAAAAAATATATGAGGTGATAAAAAGGTTTTGCTTTCATGGGTATTGTTTGCCACCGTAATACGCATGACCAATCGCTTGCTTAGTTTGTCACGAAAAACAGAAGTGCTAAATGTAACCCATGTGGGAATAAAACGAGCATACCAACCTCTCGTAAAACCATAGTAGAGCAAAACGCCTGTTAGAGACAGTGTGACAACTATCTGCCAAATCGCGTCAAATCGAGAGGGTTCTTGTTGAGTTTGCTTAGTTATCCGCTCTTCATAACTGTCCACTCTTTTTTCATCTGCTGGACGATCGGCAGGAACCACTCTTTCATTTTGTATGGAAGGGGACAAAAGATCCTCAGGCTGCCACATACGTGCACAGTAATTAAGGATGAGCAATATCCCCAAAATGGAGACAATCAGTGTCCTATTATTTTTCCAAAAATCAGCCATCTTCATAACTCTTCTATTGTGGGAAAGGAGCTAATCCGTTATAATTAATATAGTACTCTCCATCAATTTCGGGTTCACCCATCTCTTCGTCTGAATTTCCGTTCGCATTGGCAATACCCACGCTCGCAAATTGACAAACTGCTTTGTGTCTTAAAGCATGCTTACTCACATCAGCAGCTATGTCAGGCTTGAGGACGCCCATACGTGGAAAACGAGCGGTACGAACCACCACAAAATAGAGTTGCCCATTCTTACGAGCCAAAATTTGAGGATTCACATCGGTCTCCTTTCGAACATTTAAAACCTCATATTTATTATCTACAAGATCTTTATAAACCACTTTGATACCAAAAAAGTGAAGATCTTCATATTCCATTTTCTTACCCATACACCCAATACCCTTAATTTGAAAATACTGAAACCCTCTGTTCTATAGAATCAAAACAATATAACCAAAATTTAAAACAGACAAACTTATTTCTGTTAAAAACAGAACGTAAGTTAATCAATATCGATGGGTTGAAAGAGCTATTTTGTTTTTTTAACGCAAAAAAAGGAGGGAAAAGTCCTCTTCTATTATACCTTTGTATTATGTGGATAATTTTATTGCTATTAGCAGGAGTAATCCTTCTCACTCTGGTGGGAACTTGGATCTCTTCAAAAAAAAACAGAGTCAACACCTCAAATAATGAGGTTGATACTATAACAGTTCCCGACTTGGAATGTTGTGGGGCACATGAAATATGCGATAAAGAAACGTTACTCTCTACTTCAGACGAAATAATCTATTACGACGATGAGGAGTTGGATCAATTCGCAGCCATCTCACCCGAGGAATATACGCGCGAACAAGGAGATGTTTTTCGCGAAATTTTATACACCATGCAAGAGGACGAGGTGGCAGGGTGGCTTCGCAGCCTTCAGTTGCGCAACATACAACTACCTTATGACGTGCGCGAAGAAGCACTTATGATTGTAGCAGAAGTGCGAGATATACTTCATGGGGTCTATCCATAGTGAATATTTCCTCTATTTTAAGATATTACAACAAGAATCCTTATTGTAAATAACAAAAAAGAAATGCTAACAGCCTTAGAGAAAGACCTATATTAAATTCGTTTTAAGGATGCACCAAAGTTCCAATTTTCTCCCCCGAAAGCACTTTTTTCAAATTCCCTTTCATATCCATATTAAAAACCAGCACAGGTAATTTGTTCTCTTTGCACATGGCGGTGGCCGTCAGATCCATGATTTTGAGATTCTTATGATAAATTTCGTCAAAAGAGATGGTGTCATATTTGGTGGCTTTTGGGTCTTTCTCTGGATCGGCTGTATATACGCCATCTACCCGAGTCCCTTTGAGCATAACATCGGCTTCAATCTCAATTCCACGCAATGAAGAACCCGTATCGGTTGTAAAATAAGGATTGCCTGTTCCCGCGGAAAAAATGGCTACTTCGCCGTTATTCAATGCTTCTATAGCTTTAGGTTTGCTATAATACTCACCCACAGGCTCCATACGAATGGCTGTAAGAACGCGGGTTTTAATTTTTTTGCTTTCCAATGCAGATGCCAATGCCAAACTGTTGATAACTGTGGCCAACATCCCCATCTGATCGCCTTTGTATCTGTCAAAACCATCTGCTGCACCGCTTAAACCACGAAAGATATTTCCACCGCCTATAACGATTCCAATTTGAATGCCCATGGCAGAGATCTCGGCAATCTGCTCTGCATAATCGTTTAATCTTTCAGAATCAATGCCATATCCTTGGGTGCCCATGAGCGACTCACCGCTCAGCTTTAATAATATTCTTTTGTATTGCATGTCGATAATAGTATTTCATTTTTTTACAATCCAATTCTCTACCAAAAGTACATTTTTAAAACAATTTAAAACCATTGGTGTCTGGTTAAAATTCGAAATATTGTTTTAAGTATTTGATTATAGGGTTCTTTATTGGTTATTAAAAAACTTGGACTTAGATTCGCCTCAGGAAAAAGACATTAAAAAAACTAGATGATTTTTCGTTAATAAAATTTCGTTATCTGAGCGTAGCGAGTTTCGAAATTTTTAGACTTTTTCATGTAGCGACGGCGTTTTTTGTTTACTTCTTTTCGCTGTAGCAAAAAAGTAAAAGCCCGTGCGGCTTGAGCACAAAATAAAGAAAAATGTCCTTCAACGGACAATAATGATTTAAAACAATAGTTTTAAAGTGATTCCAACTATCAATGAATCAATTATAAAATTATTAATAAAAGAGGGAGTACACTTTCAAAACAATCTTTCAATAAAAGAAAAGAGCCTTGTGAACTAAATGCTCACAAGGCTCTTTATATGTTTGATATAACCTATTAGCTATTCAATGAAAAACGCTTAAAGTCAGTTACAGTCAAAGCTTTGTCGGTTTGTTGTAAATATTCACGAATGCTTATTTTACCGTCTTTAACAAAAACCTGATCCAACAAAGTATTCTCTTTAAAGAATTTACCCAAACGTCCTTGAGCGATTTTATCAATCATCTCTTCAGGTTTACCTTCCAAACGTGATTGCTCTTTCGCTATTTCCAATTCTCTTTCAACCACCTCTTTAGGTACAGAGTCTCTATCAATTGAAACAGGACTCATAGCTGCCACTTGCATAGCAACATCACGTCCTACTTGCTGATCAATATTTGCTTGATTAAGTCCTACCAAAGTAGCCAACTTGTTTCCTGGATGAATATATGAAACAACAGTTTCAGCATTTACTACATCGAAATAAGGAATTTCCAGCTTTTCACCAATTACACCAATTTGTTCGGTAATTACCTCTTTAACTGACATTCCGTTCAATTGAAGTTCGTTCACCTCTTCGATAGTTTTGGCATCACTTGCCAAAGCTAAGTCAAGAATAGATTGCGTTAAAGCGATAAAACTTTCGTTTTTAGCAACAAAATCAGTTTCGCAATTCAATGCAAACAAAGCTCCTTTTTTGCCATCTTCAGATACTTTTGAAAGAACAACTCCTTCACTTGCATCACGATCAGCACGTTTGTTTGCTACAGCCTGACCTTTTTTTCTAATAATATCGACAGCTTTTTCGAAATCTCCACCAGTTTCAGTAAGTGCATTTTTGCAATCCATCATACCGGCACCTGTCATTTTTCTTAATTTGCTTACATCAGCAGCAGATATAGCCATTTTCAGATTCTTTTTGTGATTAATTACTCTTCGCCTTCTACTTTAGGGGCTGTTTTATCTTCAACCTGCTCTTTTTTCTCAACTTTCTCTGTCTTTTCAGCTTTTGCAGGCTCTTTAACTTCCTCTGCCTTCTTCTCTACCTTCTCTTTCTTCTCAACTTTTGCAGCAGGCTCTTTTACTTCCTCCACCTTTTCAGTTTTTTCAACATTTGTGGTCTCTTCAACTTCCTCAGTATCTTCTTTGCGTGCCTTCACTCTTGCTCTTCCTTCACCTTTTTTAGGCCCTTTTCCTGCAGTTTTTTCTTTAGGAGCTTCGCTGTCTTTCTCTACTTTACGTTCAGAAAGACCTTCCTTCACAGCATCAGCCATCACGCCAACAATCAGTTCAATAGATTTTGAAGAGTCATCATTGGCAGGAATTACGTAATCAATATTTTTGGGGTTTGAGTTGGTGTCAACCATCGCAAAAATGGGAATATTCAAACGAATTGCCTCTTTTACAGCAATCTGCTCTTTCATCACATCCACCACAAACATGGCAGCTGGCAATCGGTTAAGATCAGCGATACTACCCAATGTTTTCTCCATTTTTGCACGCTGACGTCCAATTTGAAGTTTTTCTCGTTTTGAAAGGCTTTCCCAGCTTTGCTCTCCCATCAAACGATCAATAGAAGTCATCTTTTTAACCGCTTTACGAATGGTGGGAAAGTTAGTTAACATACCACCTGGCCAACGCTCAACAACATAGGGCATGTTCACTGCGCCTATTTTATCAGCAACAATTTCTTTGGCTTGTTTTTTTGTGGCAACAAATAATATTTTTCGGCCCGATTTTGCAATTTGTTTTAATGCTGCAGCAGCTTCATCAATTTTTACTGCCGTTTTATGCAGATCTATAATGTGTATCCCATTACGCTCCATAAAAATATAAGGAGCCATTGCAGGGTTCCACTTTCTTCTAAGGTGACCGAAGTGAACTCCGGCATCCAACATCTCTTGAAATTCTAATTTTGGCATTTTAAATTTTTTATTAGTTGTTTACATTCTGAATTTAGGCAACCCTTAAGTAGTTCCACCAAGGAAATCTTAAAAGTTTAGATACTAAACATACCTGCCTTATCTTAACGCTTGCTAAACTGGAATTTCTTCCTTGCACCTGGTTGACCTGGCTTTTTACGCTCAACCACTCTTGGATCACGAGTAATAAAACCATTAGTTCGTAAAACAGATTTGTCTTCAGGATTAATTTTTACTAAAGCACGAGCTATAGCTAGACGCACAGCTTCTGCTTGACCGGTGGTACCGCCACCATCCAAATTCACTTTAATGTCATAATTTCCAGCAACTCCCAACAACTCAAGCGGCTGCTTCACTACAAATTGTAGAATGGCAGCAGGAAAATAAGTTTCCAAATCTTTCTTGTTGATGGTTATTTTGCCTTTGCCTTCACTCAAATATATACGAGCTACAGCCTCTTTTCTTCTTCCTAGGGCATTAATTACTTCCATAATGATTATTTTTTAGTGTTTAGTTCAATTACCCTGGGTTTTTGAGCTTCTTGCTTGTGCTCAGGGCCTTCATACACATACAGGTTTCTAAAAAGTTGACGTCCCAACCGTGATTTTGGCAACATTCCTCTAACGGCTCTTTCAACCAACCGTTCGGGGCTCTTTGCAAACATCATGGCAGGTGTTGTTCTTTTTTGACTACCTGGATAACCACTATGAGTGAAGAATAATCTACCGTCCCATTTATTGCCAGTAAGTTTAATCTTTTCGGCATTGATGATAATTACATTGTCACCACAATCCATGTGGGGCGTGTAATTGGGCTTATGCTTCCCTTTGAGAAGCTGAGCCACTTCTGAACCTAACCTGCCTAACACTTTGTCAGTGGCATCTACAACCAACCACTCTTTTTGAATAGTTGCTGGAGTAGCAGATTCGGTTTTGTAACTTAATGTATTCACAGTCTTTCTTTGTTTGAAGTTAGATCTTCCATAAAAATTAAAACAACTTGCTGATGTAATATTGAGGTCAGTCAATCACCTCAGCGGACGGGCATGACCCCTAAGGTGGTGAACAATAATCTGAACTACAATTAAATTACACCCATTTTCGGATAATAATCGGCGACAAAAGTAGGGATATTTTTGATAAGAGACAATCGTTTATCAAATAAAGTGATTATTTTCGATGAAAGAAGTGAAAAAAGAGACTACTCTCAAAATAAACAGCTGAAAAGGATTTTTTTAAATGATAAGAATATACAGAAATAAAACCATACACAATTTAATAATTTCATAACCTCTATGATCTATAGGCTAAGTATTTAAATGTATCTGAAAATAACGAGCCAATTGTTATACAGCAGATTTTGATGAGGGCACATTTGCAGGTAAACAAAAAGCTCATAAAAGACAGAGCCTTGACATCAGCCAGCCAAAATTAATCAGGAGTCTGATTCAAAAATTCCTGAAGAATAATTTGTGCTGCTTCCACATCTGTCTCCAAAACAAACAACTCGTAGGTAGTTGGCGTTCCGCCCATAAAACCAGCAGACAAACCTGATTCATAATCGCTTCGAACCAAGCACTGAATATCTGCGCTTTCCAATTCACCTTTCAGATGAATAACAGAAACCTCATCGCCTGTATATATACCTACAATTCCATCATCTTCTTTCATAGGATTCAAATTTATTTTTCAGTTGCCACATGGGACTCGGCAAGATAATCATCCTCCTTTGTGAGAACCTTTCTCATGCTCGTTTCATGTGTCTATAACCTTAATTTTAATCGCAAAAAAACTATCAACAAAACCTGTTTTAATGATTATTCTAACTTTGTAAAAGAACAGTACTTCATTTCTGTTCTTTTAATAAAAACGCATGTTAATATTATAAGACAAGTTAAAGAATTAATTTCACATATTAGTAAAATGAGTATAGATTTTCTTTTTTTATTCGCAGGTTTGGTAGGTGAGTAAAAATATTTTTAGCTTCGTAGTTGACTTAATTTTTCAACAATAATAAAGAGAGTATGGAAGATCATAAGAAGTTTATGCGGATTGCCATTGAATTGGCTACTATGAATATAAAGAAGAAGGGTGGTCCATTTGGGGCTGTTGTGGTTAAAGATGGTGAAGTTATAGGAAAAGGGGTAAATCAAGTAACCAACTTCAACGATCCAACAGCACATGCTGAAATGCTCGCCATACGGGAAGCAGCTGCTCATCTAAAAAGCTTCAATCTCTCTAAATGCATCTTATACACGTCATGTGAACCATGCCCTATGTGTATGGGAGCTATCTATTGGTCACGAATTCCCACTCTCTACTTCGGAAATAGTAAAGAGGATGCTGCCCAAATAGATTTTGATGATGCATTTATATACAAAGAGCTGAATTTACCCATCGAAAAGCGTTCTGTTTTGATGAAACCACTACTGAGTCATGAAGCTATTACTACATTTAATGAATGGAAATTAATACCGCATAAAACCAAATATTAAATCTGAGTTCTTATGCTAAAAAATAGAGTTCTCTCTACTTTTTTTACTGATGATGCCCTCACAATAGCTCCGAAAATGCTGGGAATGAAATTGATTCGTCGGTTAGAAGATGGAAATATAATTCGTTTGCACATCACTGAAATTGAAGTATATCGCGGCAAGGAAGATTTGGCTTGTCACGCTAGTAAAGGCAAAACCGATCGCACTAAAATTATGTTTGAAGAGGGCGGTAAAGTCTATGTCTACCTTGTCTATGGAATGCATTGGCTGCTCAATATCACTACTGGTAAGGAGGGAATACCGCAAGCTATATTAATTAGAGGTACACAAGAAATTTCTGGACCAGGTCGGATAGGTCGATATTTACAACTGGACAAATCCTTTTATGGCGAAGACCTTTCCACTTCTACTAGGCTGTGGTTAGAGTATGGCGAAAAGATAGATGACAACAATGTGGAACAGCTGCCAAGAGTGGGTGTTGATTATGCTGGTGAGTATTGGGCAAAAATTTTATGGCGATGGCAAATAGTAGAACAACAAAAAAGAGAACCCCAT
>CAZJDS010000069.1:0-10092 GCA_964544795.1 uncultured Alkaliflexus sp.
TTGGCGCCGTGGCTTAACTTATCACTTCGCCCTAACATTACCGTACGACATCAAACGGGTATTGAAGACAGAGCGCTTTTTACTTTGGATGCAGGCTTGCAGTTACAAACTCATGATCAAGTAAAAATTGGTTTTTATGCCAACAATCCTGCCCAAACAAAATGGCGGTTTTATGGCGATGAGGGTGAATACTACCCTTCTATTGTTGGTGCTTCAATTACTTATTTTCCATCCAGTAACGTGGATATGGAGTTGGGTATTTTAAAGCAAAACCTTGAATCTGCGCGTATTTCTTTTGCACTTTCTGCTCCAGTACATAACAATGTGAAGCTGCGCGGAGCAGCCTCTTCTGCCCCGATTCGACTGGCATTTGGTATAGGTTTAAACTGGCAAGGTTTTACATTCGATATGGGAATGAATCATCATGCTTCTTTGGGTTTCTCGTCTGCATTTGGGATAATCTATTCTCTACCTAATGTGAAAAAATCAAAAGATTGATGGCGAAAAGAAAAACATACTTCATAGTACTACTGATCTTTTTTGTTGGTAAAATCTATGCGCAAGTAGAAGAAGATATACGTATGTGGGCATCTGACATTATTGAAAATATGGCTGCTGATGCCGAAGAGGAGGGAGATTACTCTTTTTTATTGGATGAATTGGTTCGTTTGAGTTATTCCCCTATTGCTATTAATCAAGCTAATCGAGAAGATTTAGAAGCTATCCCTTTTTTAACCGATCATCAAATTGAAGCTTTGCTTTTTAGACGATACCAATTGGGAAGTTTTAACTCTATCTATGATTTACAGATGGTAGAGGGGTTGGATCAGCAGACTATTGAGTGGCTGGCTCCTTTGCTTTTGTTTGATAAATCGGCGGTGGAAAGAAGATGGAAATATAAACCTAAAGGAGATCTCTTTGTTCGAGCGCAATCATTGGTCGAGAAGCCTTTGGGTTATCAACAGAGACCAGATGGAGAGACTCCTTATCAGGGAGATCGGTTGAAACTATATTCACGATTGCAGATTAGACCCCTACGAAATCTGGAGCTGGGTCTTGTAACTGAAAAAGACCCAGGTGAAGCGGCTTTTACCAAAGAGGTAAAGACCATGGATTTTGTCAATGGATACATTAGCTGGGCGCCCAAAGGTTTTATAAAACAGATCATTGTGGGACAATATAGAATGCGTGCTGGTCAAGGATTGGTTTTGCAAACTTCTATGCCTGCACGTAAAAGTAGTATGGCTACCTCCATTCGAAATCGCTATGCTTCTTATCGTCCTTCTTTATCAGTTGCTGAATCAGGTGGAATGAAAGGAGCGATGATTGCTATGGGTAATTCTGCTTTTACGCTTACTCCCTTTATCTCTTATCAAAAAAGAGACGCTACTCTAAGTGAGGATGAAAATGGTCAAACCATCATAACCAGTCTAAAGACAGATGGTTATCACCGAACATTGACAGAAATTGCCAATCGCCGCACAACGAATGAACTGATTTATGGCGGCCAATTGAAATACTATTTGGGAAGATTTATCATTGACGTAGGGCATCTAAAATATAAATTGGAGTACCCACTTATACCCAAATGGCAGCCCTACAATCACTTCTATTTTAGTGGAGATCATCAGCAAAACTCTTGGTTGGCTGCCGATGGAACTCTTTTGAATGTGCATCTTTTTTCAGAGGTAGCTTATGATTATTCGGCTCAGCCTGCTGTGTGGAGTGGTCTCTCTTACATAATTGGAGGACATAGTAATTTGGCCTTGGCTTATCGGCGGATACCGAAAGATTTTTCTGCTCCTTTGGGTGCACCACTTACCGAATCTGGAAATCCATCTGGCGAGGCAGGTGTATATATTGGATTAGAGAGCAGTTTGCCAGGGCGCATTACCTTAGCTACTTACTTGGATTATTTTGAATATAGTTGGCTCAAGTTTCAAGCCAAAGCCCCATCCAATGGGTATGATTTTTTGGCAGAAATACAGCATCGACCTTCTTATAGTTGGGAAAATACAATCCGATATAGACATAAGGAGAAAAGTGTAAATCAATCTGTTGAAAATCCCAGTTCCCCTATTGTAGTGCAAAAGAAAGATCAATTCCGACTTCAAACTCGTTTTTCTTCAACTAGTGGGTGGCGGTTTACCACTCGGGTGGATTTTAATTGGCTGGATGAACCTGGCAAAGATGCGCCTGTAGGTGTGTTTTTATCGCAAGATGTTCGGTTTAAAAGCCAAAATGGAAAATGGACATGGGTAGCTCGATATGCTGTTATGGATACACAAGAGTACGAAACCCGTGTATATGCTTATGAGCCTGATGTTTTATACGGGTTCTCTATTCCAGCTTATTACGGTCAGGGAACCCGTTGGTTAGCCATGGTCACCTGCAAAGTTTTGCCTTCGGTGGACATCTGGATTAGGTATGCTCGATGGGATTATACTGATCGAGAAAAAATTGGATCGGGAAATAACACCATCGAGAGCAATGTGAGTAACGAAGTGAAAATGCAGATACGCTGGAAATTTTAATTTCCCACTTCTGAAATGAACTTAATCCGAACCATTCTAACTTCTTCCTCCGAATAAACATCTTCGCCTAACTCTTCCAAAGCAGTAGTAATATCATCAGTTTCAGCCTCTTCCTTAAAATAGAGAAAAACATCGTCGCTATGGTCTTCATCCATCACCTGATTGATATAATAATCAATATTTAAGCGTGTGCCACTGTAAACAATGGATTCCAACTCTTTTAACAGTTCATTCATTTCTAACCCCTTGGCATTTGCTAAATCATCCAATGGGATTTTTCGGTCGATATTCTGAATTAAAGAGATTTTCAGTTTCGATTTGTCAGCTACCGTTTTAACAATTAGGTCAACGGGTCTATCAATCTCGTTCTCTTCAACATGTTTCTGTATGATGTTTACGAATTCTTTGCCAAATCGGGCGGCTTTTCCTGCACCCACCCCAGGCATATTCTGTAGTTCCTCTAAGTTTATAGGATAATAAGTTGCCATCGCTTCTAAAGATGGATCTTGAAAAATGACAAATGGCGGTAAATTTAATTTTTTTGAAAGTTGTTTTCTCGAACTCTTGAGCATAGCGAAGAGTGTTGGATCCATAGATGCCGTTCCAGCAGAAGAAAGACTTTCTTCTTCCAACTCATCATAGTTATGATTTTTGGTCAATAAGATGGAATAGGGGTTTTTCAGATAGTCATGTCCTTTAGGCAATACACCTAATAGACCATAATTTTCTATATCCTTATCTATAAACCCAGCGATTAAAGAATGCCTGATAACAGCACTCCAAAAACTCTCGTTTTCATCATCTCCAATACCAAAAACTTCTAAATTCTGGTGATCATAAGCCTTTACGCTCGAGGTTTCATTGCCAATCAGCACATCAATGACATGCTCAGCTTTGAATTTTTCTTTAACCTCCAAAATCACTTTAAGCATTTTAATAGTCGCTTCCTCACCCTCGAATTGCTCTTTTGGATGCAGACAGTTGTCACATGAATCACAATTATCCACAGTAAATTTTTCGCCAAAATAGTGGAGTAATAGTTTTCTTCTGCAAAGGGAAGTTTCAGCATATGCCACCGTTTCAAAAAGGAGTTGCTTACCTATCTCTTGCTCAGCCAAAGGCTTTCCTTGCATAAACTTCTCTAGCTTTTGGATGTCTTTATAGCTATAAAATGCAATGCACTTCCCTTCACCGCCATCACGACCCGCACGACCTGTCTCTTGGTAATAACCTTCTAAACTTTTGGGCATGTCGTAATGCATCACAAAACGAACATCAGGTTTGTCAATGCCCATACCAAAAGCGATGGTTGCAACAATCACATCCACATCTTCATTTAGAAACTTATCCTGATTGCCCGAACGTGTGGATGCATCCATTCCCGCATGATAGGGTAGTGCTTTGATACCGTTTACGATGAGCGTTTCTGCCAACTCCTCCACTTTTTTTCTACTGAGACAATAGATAATTGTGGATTTTCCAACATTCTCTTTTAAAATTTTGATAATCTCTCTGGATGCATGCACTTTAGGTCGAATCTCATAATAGAGGTTGGGGCGGTTAAAAGAGGACTTGAACACGTGTGCCTCCAGCATACCTAAGGTCTTTTGAATATCGCTTTGAACCTTAGGGGTTGCCGTTGCTGTAAGTGCAATAACCGGAGCGTTTCCAATTTCATTTATGATGGGGCGAATTCGTCTGTATTCTGGACGAAAATCATGACCCCATTCAGAAATACAGTGTGCTTCATCTACTGCATAAAATGAGATTTCGATTTGTTTTAAAAACTGGATATTCTCTTCTTTTGTGAGCGATTCTGGAGCCACATAGAGCATTTTTGTCTTTTTTGACAAAACATCTTCTTTTACCTGATTGATAGCAGATTTGGTTAAAGACGAATTGAGAAAATGTGCTACTCCGTCATCTTCACTAAAGCCGCGCATAGCATCAACTTGATTCTTCATCAATGCTATGAGTGGCGAAATGATAATGGCGGTGCCATTAAGTATCATCGCAGGGAGCTGATAACATAGAGATTTTCCGCCGCCTGTAGGCATAAGTACGAACGTATCATTCCCCTCTAAGACATTTTTAATGATGTCTTCTTGATTTCCTTTAAAGGTATCAAACCCAAAATGCTTTTTTAAATGTGCATTTAAATCAATATGCTTTACCATAATCCGACCTCGCGTTGTTCTCTTATTAATTTGCGTAATTGTCTTGTTTAAACTTCTATAATCCCAAATATTTTTTAAAGACCCATATAAATCAATCTTTATTGGTTTTAAAGATTTTTTACTTACAAATAAATCTCTCAGTTATTTATGGGATGGGATTTATTGAAGTTGTGCTTGTTTTGATCCCAAGTGAAATAAGTTACAAACAAATATAACAGAATAAATAGGAGTACCTGCTTTGCTATTTGTTTTTTAGACAAATGTTTAACTTTGCTTGTTATTTTTTCACTTATGTATTTATGAAGTTATAAAAGTTTTTTTGATACACAAAAACATTTTAGTGTTCTATTCTTTATTATTTTAGAAAATACAATTATAAAAATTCGAATTTTGACCTATTAGGTTAACTTTGTCAGGGATTGGACAATCTGTTGTTCTTCCTTTATTTGTGAATCATATTTAAAAAATATTGCAAATGTCGCGTAAGCACTCTTCCCAAATGTCGTTTCTTGATCATCTAGAAGAGCTTAGATGGCACATTATACGTTCTTTTTCGGTTGTTATAATAATGGCTATTTTGGCATTCATTTTTAAGGAGTTTGTTTTTGATGTGGTAATTATGGGGCCAAGTCGTCCCGATTTTTTTACCAATGTGATGCTTTGTCAATTGGCTGAAAGAATGAATACTCCCGCTTTGTGCATTAATCAAGAGCAGCTTAGTTTTCAAAATATTAATATGGCCGGACAGTTTACCATGCACATTTGGGTGGCTTTTGTTGCGGGTGCAGTGGTCGCCTTTCCCTATATTTTCTGGGAGTTTTGGAGGTTTGTTCGACCTGCACTCTATGAAAATGAAATTAAGCACAGCAGGGGAGCCATTTTTTCTGCCAGCGTTTTATTTTCTCTGGGTGTTCTTTTTGCGTATTATATTATAGCACCGCTCTCTGTCTATTTTTTGGGAGGATATCAGGTGAGCAAGAGTGTGGAGAATATTATTAATTTTGGATCGTATGTATCCACGATTTCCTCCATTGTATTGGCTACAGGCGTAATGTTCGAACTGCCCATATTTATCTATTTTCTGAGCAAAATAGGGTTGGTTTCTCCATCCTTTCTTAGAAAATATCGCAGACATGCTATTGTTGTAAGTCTAACGGTAGCAGCTATTATTACGCCCCCCGATGTAATTAGCCAAGTGTTGGTTTGTTTGCCTTTAATTTTGCTTTACGAAGTGGGCATCATTATTGCGAAGAATGTGGAGAAATCACGCCTTCGGGAAATGGAGTAAAAATTAGAATTATAGATTTTCAAAATGATAAGCCATGGACAGTTCAGAGTTGAGGTTACACACCAAAGGATTGGTGAAGCGATATAAAAATCGAACGGTCGTAAAAGGAGTTACGGTAGAAGTAAAGCAAGGTGAAATTGTAGGACTTTTGGGGCCTAACGGAGCTGGAAAAACGACAACTTTCTATATGATGGTTGGATTGATTCAACCCAACGAGGGAGAAATTTATCTCAATGATGAGGTAATTACTCGTGAACCTATGTATAAGCGTGCTCAAAAGGGAGTAGGTTACTTGGCGCAAGAGGCAAGTGTTTTTCGAACCATGAGTGTTGAAGATAATATTCGATCTGTTCTTGAAATGACCAAGTTTTCAAAAGAATTTCAAAGAGATAGGGTAGAGGAGTTGCTGGAGGAGTTTAGCTTAACACATATTCGGAAAAGTAAAGGGATTCAGCTGTCTGGTGGAGAGCGAAGGAGAACTGAGATTGCACGTGCTCTAGCTATCAATCCAAAATTTATTTTATTGGATGAGCCCTTTGCAGGAGTTGACCCCATTGCGGTGCGCGATATTCAAGAGATTGTGGCCAAACTTAAATACAAAAATATTGGGATTCTAATCACAGATCATAATGTGCATGAAACGCTCTCTATTACAGATAGAGCTTACCTTCTTTTTGAAGGAGATATAATGAAATCAGGAACGGCCGAAGAGTTGGCAGACGATCCTGATGTACGTCGAGTCTATTTAGGAGATGATTTTATTCTTCGAAGACGGACATTTAATGTAACTTAACTTATTCTCATAAGCGCTGGTATATAGATGAATATTCGTTTGTAATAGTTTGTTTTAAAAGAAATTTTAATAAAAAGTGGGAGCGGTGTTGCATGAGTAAAAAAAAGATTTTACCTTTGCACCGCGTTTTTAAGCGGACGTGGCGTAATTGGTAGCCGCGCCAGACTTAGGATCTGGTGCCGAGAGGCGTGGGGGTTCGAGTCCCTTCGTCCGCACAAGGAACACTGTAAAGACCGCCTATCTAACGATATCCATCGAAAGTAAGGCGGTCTTTTTCTATTTGAATAAAGGTGTTAGTGAATCGGGTAATGAAATTTGCTACATTGTAAATGCTTCATTACCTTTGCCCTGTTAAAAAAATCGCCACTTTTAGTTGTATATTAAAAAGAAGTTTTTTGATAGGTTTTAACTCATAGAATAAAAGGCGGTGATGACAGGCATAATAGCAAGTTTTCATTGTTATCAACACCAAATAACTTAATTTAATTATTAACGGATGAACATCTCTAGGGAAAACATTGATGAGCTTAATGCAGTAATAAAACTGACCATTGAGAAAGAAGATTATGAATCACGAGTTGCTGAGGTTTTAAAAAGTCATCAGAAAAAAGCACAAATGCCAGGATTCCGTCCCGGTAAAGTGCCTGCTGGACTTATCAAGAAAATGTATGGAACTTCAGTTTTGGTAGATGAAATTAATAAATTGGTTTCTGAAAATCTGTCCAACCATCTTACGGATGAAAAGTTAGAGATATTAGGCGAGCCACTTCCCAGTGAGTCACAACAACCTATTGACTTTGATTCTCAAGATAGTTTTGAGTTTTCTTTTGATATCGCATTAGCTCCCAAAGTGGAAGTTAGTTTGACAAAGAGAGAAAAAATCCCATATTATAATATTACCATCACCGACGATCTTATTGATGGTCAAGTAAAGACACTTACCAGTCGATTTGGTGAGAACAAAGTGGTTGAAGCTATCACCGAAAAATCATTGGTCAAAGGTGACTTGGTTCAGATTGATAAAGAAGGGAATGTTTTGGATGGCGGTATCTTTGTTGAAGATGCAGTTTTATCTGTCTCTGTAGTAAAGGATAAAAAGGAACAGAAAAAACTTCTTGGAAAAGCTGCTGGTGATGAGGTGGTTTTTGATGTAAAAAAAGCGTATCCTAATGATACGGAAGTTTCATACATCTTAAAAATCTCAAAAGAAGAAGCAGCCGATGTAAAAGACGATTTTCGTTTGACCGTTAAAGAGGTAACCGAATTCGTTGACCCTGAGTTAAACCAGGAGTTGTTTGATAAACTCTTCGGACCAGGAGTTGTTACTTCAGAAGAAGAGATGAAAGCCAAAGTGAAAGAGGATTTGGAAAAAAATAATCTGTTGGAGTCTGATTATCGCTTCTCTATTGATGCTAGTGATAAGTTGAAAGGTAAATTAAAGATTGAACTCCCCGAGGCTTTCTTGAAAAGATGGATGAAAGTTACAGGAAACAGAGAAGAACCTTTAACTGATGAGCAGATCGAAAATGAAATGCCCAGATTTCTGGAAGACCTAAAATGGCAGTTGATCAAGAATGAGATCATCAAGAGCAATGAATTGAAAGTTGAAGAAGAGGATGTAATCGCTTTTGCGAAGAAATCAGCTAAAGCTCAGTTTATGCAGTATGGCCTGAACAGCATTCCTGATGAGTATATTGAAAATTATGCCATGGAGATGTTGAAAGATCAGAGCCAAGGTCGTCAAGTGGCTGAAGGTGCTATTTCTGAAAAAGTGATGGAGTTTATAAAAGAGGCTGTTAAGTTGGATGAAAAAGAGA
Source organism: uncultured Alkaliflexus sp. (assembly GCA_964544795.1). GTDB lineage: Bacteria > Bacteroidota > Bacteroidia > Bacteroidales > Marinilabiliaceae > CAZHHH01. Next base: position 8,610 of record CAZJDS010000069.1, read on the forward strand.
TCAGCCGTGATGATTTCAATAAACTGTTCGAAAACAATTAAGTAGATTCTAATAGGTTTCAAGGAATCGCGTTATATTTAAAAACTTCCTATGGGGTGAGTCAGGAGGCTTTTAAAGAACCACTGCCTGTTTTGGCAGATCTATGATCATTGTGAGCCAAGTTTATAACTATATGAAGTTGGTTCTTATAATTAAGATGTTGTTAACCATATATTATTATTCAAATGATAGATCCTAAAGATTTTTATAAGTATGCTACTAAGCATAAGGGAATTAATAGTCAGGTGATAGATCAATATACTTCTCTCACAAACAGCTATATTTCGCCTACTATTATTGAGGAACGTCAGATGAACATTGCTTCTATGGATGTTTTCTCACGCTTGATGATGGACCGCATCATTTTTCTGGGTTTACCCATTGATGATTATGTAGCCAACATTATTCAGGCGCAGCTTCTTTATTTGGATTCAACGGATCCTTCTAGGGATATTTCAATTTACTTTAATACCCCTGGCGGTTCTGTTCATGCCGGTTTAGGAATTTATGATACCATGCAATATATCACTTCAGATATTGCTACTATTTGTACAGGTATGGCAGCATCCATGGGTGCAGTTCTTCTAACGGCTGGCGCCAAAGGTAAACGATCAGCATTACGTCATTCGCGTATTATGATTCATCAGCCTATGGGTGGCGCGCAAGGGCAATCGGTTGATATTGAGATTACAACCCGTGAGATTGTTAAGTTGCGTAAAGAACTTTACACCATTATAGCTGAGCACTCTGGAAATACCTATAAAAAAATAGAAAAAGATTCTGATCGTGATTACTGGATGACTTCTGAAGAAGCCAAAGCCTATGGAATGATTGATGAGGTTTTGATAAAAGAGAAGAAAAAGAAGTAAGTTCTAATTGTATAGCTATTTTACAAAAGCACTTTTTTTTATGAGAAGTGTTTTGTCATCTCATCTTTTGATTTATAAAGGTTTTTATGGATAAATGTTCATTTTGCGGTAGAAGTAGAAAAGACACTAACTTATTGATTGCTGGCGTTTCAGGACATATTTGTGACTCCTGTATTGAGCAAGCCAACAATATTTTAGCAGAAGAGTTTAAGAAGAAGGACTCCTTTGATGTTGATAGCTTAAAGCTATTAAAGCCAATAGAGATCAAATCCTTTTTAGACCAATACGTAATTGGACAAGATGAAGCTAAAAAGTATCTCTCAGTTGCTGTATATAATCATTATAAGCGATTGACCCAGCCCTCATCGGTTGATGAGGTGGAAATTGAAAAATCAAATATCGTCTTGGTAGGTGAAACAGGAACTGGAAAAACACTTTTGGCGCGAACTATTGCACGAATGTTGCATGTTCCTTTTACCATTGTGGATGCCACTGTTTTAACAGAAGCAGGTTATGTGGGAGAAGATATTGAGAGCGTCTTAACTCGCTTGTTACAAGCTGCTGATTATAATGTG
>CAZJDS010000070.1:0-10090 GCA_964544795.1 uncultured Alkaliflexus sp.
TTCACCTTTAACGCCACATATTTCGAGTGGTTGAAGAGTCGGGAGTAAACCACCGCATCCACAGCTAAGGTTTGATCAACATTCAAATAGGGAGCCCAATTGTACGCTTTGATTTTATCGTACAACTCATGTTCATTACGAGCTTTAAAAGAGGTCAATGGCTGTAATATTCGAAGAGCGGTACGCGACCACAAATTACTCTTATAAAGTAACTCCTTATTAGAGTCAAAGGATACAGCTCGATTTAAAATTGTAGTATTTTTTGCTCCTAAAGCTTCCAACTCACCTGCCAATACAGATTCTAATCCCTGAAAACACTTTGCTATTAATTTCAATGCGAAAATTTTTTATGAAGATGTGCCACAAAAGTAATCATTATAGCCCAAAATAGAAGAGAAATGACTGGAAAGTTCTTACAAGCAGCTAATAACCTACAGCAAAAAGCAGGCGACTAAGTTTATTGTAGTTCAAACAAAGTATCATAAAAAACAAGGGGTTGAGATTGTAAAAACACAACACTCAACCACCTTCCTCAATTTTTTTACAACTGATTAGTCAGCACTTGTAGCCTCACCACGCATAGACATAATGTCACGATCGAATAGGTAAAGATTTGAATCTCCAGCTAATTTCAGCCTGTCTAAAATACCAGAGGCCGAAGCTTCTTCTTCAATTTGTTCATTTACAAACCACTGAATCCAATTGTGTGTAGTAAAATCTTTCTCTTCCAAACAAATCCCAACAATGTCATTAATCGAACGAGTCACATACTTTTCATGTTCATACACTTGTTCAAACATTTTCTTTACACTATCAAAAGAAGTAGGAGGCTTGTCGAAACCTGAAATTATAGCATGTCCCCCTCGTTCATTCACATAGGCAACAATTTTGAGCATATGCATACGCTCTTCATCCGATTGTGAATACAACCATGTAGCTATCCCTTGAAGGCCTTTACTTTCTGCCCAACTGGCCATAGATAAGTAAAGAATAGAGGAATAACCTTCTTTTTCTATCTGCTCTATAAGAGCATTTTCAATTTTCTTGTTCAGCATAACCAATAGTATTAGTTTGTCACTTACAAAGATAAGACAGGATCGATTGATTTGTTCACTACTCAAAATAAACAAATCGTTATTTAAAATCATTCTAATTTTCGGATTTTATTCTACAACAAAACAAACTGCGCAGAAAGAAAAAAGTAAAACACCCACTCAACTTTTTTCTCTCTCTCAACTCCTCCTTTCCCCTATTCCCTATTCCCTAATCCCTATTCCCTAATCTCCCTTTTTTCCATAAATCACATCCAAAAAGAGCTGCTTTATAAAACCGATTTGCCTTCTATTTTAAACATCTTTGGATTCCAACTGTTTAAAAACTGCTTAATGCTTCTTAAAATATTAAATAAACTTAAGAGTTCGATGAAGGAAAAAACGAGACACCACTTCACATGAAAAGTAATAGGCGGATGATAATGAGCATTTTTCATAGGGTTATAATTTTATTTCAGTTGCTATATGAAACTCGCCAAGATAATCATCCTCCATTGTGAGAAACTATTCGCAAGATAGATTCTTGCAACATAATAGATTCATTAAAAAACAGTAAAACGCCAATTCGGTATAAATAAAAAAATCAACAAAAATTATATAGGAATGATACAGAAAGTTCTTGTAGCCAATAGAGGTGAAATTGCCGTGCGCATTATTCGCTCCTGTCGTGAAATGGGAATCGAAAGTGTAGCAGTTTATTCGGATGCAGACCGCTCAGCCATGCATGTTCGTTATGCCGATGAGGCTTATCGTTTGGGGCCAGCCCCTTCCAATGAAAGTTATCTCAATGTAGATGCCATACTCAAAGTAGCCAAAGAAAGTGGTTCTCACGCCATACATCCTGGATATGGATTTTTGTCTGAGAATGCCGATTTTGCCAATCGAGTGCGAAATGAAGGATTTATATTTATTGGCCCATCGGCCGAAGCCATCAATGCCATGGGAGATAAAATGCGAGCCCGCGAACTTATGAAGAAAGCCAAAGTTCCCATTGTGCCAGGAAGTGGTGCACTAAATGACAACGAAGCTGAGATTAAAAAAACGGCTGCGGATATCGGTTATCCAGTCATGATAAAAGCTTCGGCAGGTGGCGGTGGAAAAGGAATGCGCTTGGTCAATTCGGAAAAAGAGCTGCTTGAAGCTGTCCGCCGAGCTAAATCAGAAGCCAAAAGTGCTTTTGGAAATGACGAAGTGTATATGGAGAAATATCTGTTGGAACCGCACCATATCGAGTTTCAAATTATGGCAGATAATTTTGGGAATGTAGTCCATCTTTATGAAAGAGAATGTTCCGTTCAGCGTCGCCATCAGAAAGTGGTAGAAGAGACACCTAGCCCCTTTATAACACAAAAAGTAAGAGAAGAAATGGCTGTTCAAGCTATAGCAGCAGCCAAATCTGTGAACTACAGCGGTGCAGGAACCATTGAGTTCTTGGTGGACAAATACCAAAACTTCTATTTTCTTGAGATGAACACACGCCTTCAGGTGGAACATCCCATAACCGAAAGAATAACAGGAATTGACTTGGTAAAAGCACAGATTAATGTAGCACGCAACGAACCTCTCCATTTTAAACAAAAAGATATCAAACAGAGCGGACATGCCATCGAATGCCGAATTTATGCTGAAGATCCATCTAACAACTTCATTCCCAGTCCAGGCTTAGTTAAACATATAAGCGAGCCGCGAGGGTTAGGCGTTCGTACGGATGGGTATGTATATGAAGGATATGAAATTCCCATGTATTATGATCCGCTCATTTCTAAACTCATTATTTGGGGTCCCACCAGAGCTGAGGCCATCCAAAGAATGAATAGGGCACTGTATGAATATAAAATCACAGGGATAAAAACCAATATTGCATTTATTCAGAGAATCATGAAAGCTCCTGATTTTGTGGAAGGCAATTACAACACCCAATTCATTGAGTCCAACATGGATTTTCTATTGGCGAAAGATGATCAATGTGAAGACAATGAAAACATTGCCATGATCATGGCTTATCTGGATCATCAAAACAAGCAGAACAAACGAATGGATTTTGGTAGACAAAACCAAGGGAACAACTCCAATTGGAAGAATTTTGGACGCTTATTCAGACATCATCCCTATTAATTAGTAAGCAAGATAAAAAAGAAAAACGGTGGAGTAACTTACTACTACTCCACCCAAATCCTATAAATAAAATTCAAACATTTTTTCATCATTTTAATATCAGTGACCATGAAAATGATTGTTAAAAACGGAAAAACAGAAAAATCCGTAAACGTACTGAGCAAAGAAGATAATATTTTTACAGCAACTATAAACGATAAAGAGTACATCTTAGATATTGTAAAAGTTGAGCAAGGCGTCTATTCCATTCTCTACAACGGCCAAAGTATAAATATGGAGATGATTGAAGGAGATGGGCCAGGAAAGTATAAAGTGAATACTTTTTGCGATTATTTAGAACTTGAAGTAGCCCCTGAAGTGAGTTCCGTTATAAAAAAGAACTCCTCAAAATCGGGTAATGAGCAGATAAAAGCACCCATGTCTGGCAAAATTGTAAAAGTGAAAGTGGAAGTAGGAGATGAAATTGATAAAGGGGACTCCTTGGTGATTTTATCGGCCATGAAAATGGAAAATGAAATCAAAAGTTCAATGTCGGGTGTAATATCAAAAATATCTATAATTGAAGAGGAGCTGGTGAAAGATGGCCATTTACTAATTACCATCAAAGAGAGTGAATAATATGGAGGTTTCGCAAACTATGACTAATTTTGCAGCCTCAAAAAATTCACCATGACATTTAAAGAAGAGATTGAAAGAAGACGTACTTTTGCAATTGTGAGTCATCCAGATGCCGGAAAAACTACACTCACAGAGAAATTGTTGCTTTTTGGCGGTGCCATTCATGTTGCAGGAGCTGTAAAATCAAATAAAATCAAAAAAACCGCCACCTCCGACTTTATGGAGATCGAAAAACAGAGAGGAATCTCTGTGGCCACTTCAGTCATGGGGTTTGATTATGATGGTTACAAAGTTAATATTCTGGACACACCTGGTCACCAAGATTTTGCAGAAGATACGTTTCGAACCCTCACGGCAGTAGATAGTGTTATCATTGTGATTGATGCGGCCAAAGGGGTAGAAATTCAAACCCGAAGACTCATGGAAGTTTGTCGTATGCGAAAAACGCCTGTAATCGTTTTTGTCAACAAACTTGATAGACCAGGAAGAGATCCTTTTGAACTTTTAGATGAAGTGGAAGAAGAACTGCAAATAGCAGTACGCCCTTTAGCATGGCCCATGGACAGTGGTGAAAACTTTAAAGGTGTGTATAATATTTTTGAGGAAAACTTATACCTCTTTACCCCTGCCAAACAAACGTTACAAGAGGGCATTGAGATTAAAGACATCAACGATCCAGAGCTAATCAAATATGTGGGTGAAAGAGCTGCAGAAACACTACGAGAAGAGTTGGAGTTGGTCATGGGCGTTTATCCTGAATTTGATCATCAAGCCTATTTAGAAGGTCGATTGGCACCCGTTTTTTTTGGAAGTGCACTCAATAATTTTGGTGTGCGAGAACTGCTGCATGCTTTTCTCAAAATTGCCCCTTCTCCACTCCCATCAATGGCAGAAAGCAGAGAGGTAAAACCAACAGAACCTACATTTAGTGGTTTCGTTTTTAAGATTCATGCCAACATGGATCCGAATCACCGCAACCGTTTGGCATTTGTTAAAATATGCTCAGGAAAGTTTCAACGCAACACCAACTACACCCACGTTCGGTTGGGCAAGCAAATGCGTTTTAGCAGCCCCACTGCATTTATGGCCGAAAAAAAATCTATCATAGATGAAGCTTTCCCAGGCGATATAATTGGAATACCCGATTCAGGCAACTTTAAAATTGGAGATTCGCTTTCGGAAGGAGAGCAGCTAATTTTTAAAGGTCTCCCCAGCTTCTCTCCTGAGCTGTTCCAATACATTGAAAATGCAGATCCTATGAAGTCCAAACAGCTGGCGAAAGGAATTGACCAGTTGATGGATGAAGGGGTTGCCCAGCTTTTTGTCAATCAGTTTAATGGACGCAAAATAATTGGAACCGTTGGGGCATTACAATTTGAAGTTATTCAGTATCGTCTTTTACATGAGTACGGAGCCGCATGCCGATACGAACCTATCAGACTCTATAAAGCCTGCTGGATAAGTTCATCTGATAAAGCTCAGCTCTTAGACTTCAAAAAGCGTAAAGTTCAATATATGGCGAAAGATAAGCAAGACCGTGATGTATTCTTGGCCGACTCCTCCTATATGCTTCAAATGGCACAAGAAGGATTTAAAAAGATTGAATTCCATTTCACTTCTGAGTTTTAGTCCAAAAAGAAGATGTTGTATTGGGAAAAGCCGTGTAATTAAGGTAAATTTAATAAGACAAAAAAGAGACTATCTACAATCATCTGAACCCTAAACTATATGAGAGAACATAAAATTCAAGAAGGACTCCGGCACACTGTAGTTAAAATGGTGTCGAAAGAGGATTTAGCTTCTACAGTAGGAACATCTAAAAAAGAGAGCCTCTCCACCACAGCTTTGGTACTATTTATTGAACGAACAATATTTTCTCTTATAGAACCCTACCTACTGGAAGATGAAGCCTCAGTAAGCTCTGAAATAAATATAAAGCATTTCAGGCCTGCCTACGAAAATGAATCGGTAAGATGTATTGTTCATTTGAAGTTTGTTGATAGTCAGAAACTGTTTTTTGATGTGGCTGTTTTCGATGAAGAACACAACGAAATTGCCATTGGGGCACACAGTCGATCAATTATCAAATTAGGGAGAAATAAACATTAGATAAAAACAGATATTGTATATGGAATGGATGGATGGTTTCATGATGACATGGATTATAATACCACTGCTTATATTTTTAGCGCGTGTGGCCGATGTCAGTATCGGAACAGTGAGAATTGTTTTTGTGTCAAAGGGATTCAAATTCATTGCACCACTTCTTGGATTTTTTGAAATTCTCATATGGCTTCTGGCTATGAGTAGAATATTTGAAAACTTAGATAATTGGCTCTATTATGTGGCGTACGCAGCAGGGTTTGCAGTAGGAAACTATGTGGGATTAATCATAGAAGAACGATTGGCACTTGGGCATGTAAACCTAAGAATTATCACCTCACTACCAGGCGATGCTTTGATCAAAAGACTCACCAATGAGGGTTTTGGCATTACTGCCCATGAAGCACAAGGGTCACGTGGAAAGGTGAATATCATCTATTGTATTTTAAAAAGAAGCGACTACAAACAAGTGGCAGAAATCGTTCATGAATACAACCCCAAAGCCTTCTATACTTTAGAAGATGTAAGACATGCAAGTTCTGGTGTATTTCCCATGGAATCGCTTATAAGTGGAAACTCAAACATTCCATGGCGATTGGGAAAATAGTGCATTTTGTTTCAAATCAGGGAAGGGGAACTTGCATAGCTCACGCGAAAGAGCTATATTTGTCTAAGATCATTGAAATATGAAAAACCGCACCGGTGGACTGATTGTTAAACTCAACACTATCAAACATACCGGGTTCGCTATCTGTTTCAAGGACAGGCCTTGCCCTTCGGGGTATATCTTTAGGGATACGAAGGATCTTCGCGAAATGGGTGCGCCCAATTCCTGTCTTCAGGAGTTTAATTAATCCTAACTGGTGCGGCTCTTATAAAGAAGGGGTAGTTCAAAAAATGAACTACCCCTTCTTCTTTCTTATTAATCTCCTATTTTGCCTGTCCAGTAATTGATAAAACATTTAGATAATGAGACAGATCTCTATCAAATATCACGAATTAACCTATTCTCATCTGAAGCTTCAAGCTCCTTTCGGAAAGCATCAAAAACTTTATAAAACTTCTTATATTCATCAGTTTCTGCAAAATGAATATCAGAAACACCCAATTTTTCAAGTTTCTCTACCACTGTTGATACAGACATTCTATTAATATCAAAAGCAGGTGCATAACGTACATCTTCCTCGTCATTGACTGATGGAATCACTTTTGTTAAAACTTCAGAGGTAACCAATTTCCGCAAGAGCTCTGAAACCATGCGCGAAGGGAGTTTTAAGGAGATGGAAAACTCACTTGATGTAGGTGCGGGCATCGATGCTTTAAACCGATCCACCGACATCTTAACCAACATTAAACTCACCAATCGGCGATAATAGTAACTCATATTTTTAGTTTCGATCTCAAACTCGTAACTTTTTTCGTATTGTGCTGCGTACGAAAGTTCTGCACCCAAAAGAACAATTAACCAAGAAGAGCGCATCCAAACAAGAAAGAGAGGTATTGCGGCAAAGCTTCCATAAATAGCATTGTATCTTGAAACACCAACCTGAAATGTGATATAAAAAAATTGAAGTAGTAAAAATAGCGATCCGGCAAAAACACCCCCAAAAATGGCAGGCCCAACTTTTACTTTGGTGTTAGGCATGACCAAAAACATCAGCATAAAAACGATCCAAGTCATAATAATAGGTGCAGACCAATTGATGATAGGAGTAGCAATTTTCCCCAAATCGAACACTTCAATTTTACTGGTTATAAAGACCATAAATCCAGAAGAAGCAACCAAAAGAACGGTAGCAACTATCATAAAAGAGAGATAGTTGGTAAATTTTCGAAAAAAGGAGCGGGAATGTTTTACATCCCATATATCATTAAAGGATCTCTCAATGTTCCCGAGAATCTTCATAATACTCCAAAGCAGAACAGCTACCCCCACCCCAGCGATGGCACCTTTTTTTGTGTTATCCAAATAGTCCAAAGCAAAACCTTTGATCCAAATAAAGACCTCTTCGTGTCCTACAAGTTTATTTTGAAGTTCAATCTCTAATCCCTCTCGGAAACCAAACCCATTTGCAATGGCAAATGCAAGTGCAGCCATAGGCACTACCGATAACAACGAGAAGTAAGTAAGTGCAGAAGCTTTCATCATGCAATCATCCGTGAAGAACCGTCGAATAGCAAGCACGAAAATTCTAAAAACACGGATAATAAAAAATTGGCGCTTAGAAGTCTGATCATTGCGTATGCGCCAAATATCATCGTTTATATAGGTAGTGACTCCATTGATTAAAGAGTTTATTTTCACAGTAAAGAGTTTAAAAAATCAGCAAGCCTGTAAGCCGGATTCTGTTCCGTAAAAACGGTGTCTGTCATTCATCTAAGAGAATGGTTGCCCATTGCCTTTAGCGACCTACCCTTCTGGGCTGTAAACATCAAAGCGAGCCGCTCTGTATCCTTTCGGAGACCCAGATATACATGGTCTTGCAACACGTGTGACGTACGGCTGCCATTGTCGCCAATAGCACCGGTGAGCTTTTACCTCACCTTTTCACCCTTACCTTAACGAATTAAGGCGGTTTTTTTCTGTTACGCTCCAATCCTTTCGCAAAGATCTTCCCGTTAGGAAGCACGTTGCTCTATGTTGTCCGGACTTTCCTCCCCGACCTAAATCGCGGCGACAAACCGACCTGCTGATTTATTCAATTTTAAAAGGACGATATTTTTCCAAAGGAACTAAAAAAGCATTGGGATACCCTTTCTTCCTAATTTTAAGTAGCTCCTGATTGGCTACGCTTCCATCAAATAATCCCACACAATACCGATAAATCCGGTCTTTCATGTAGTATTCGGTAACATTATCAAACTCCTCAAATTCATTTACATAAACGGGAAAACGATAAGCAGCCAGCTGAACTGTATAATTAACTCCAGCCAAAGGACCAATTTCATTAGATGACGGCTGATAATCATTTTTATCCAAAGAGATTTTACGTGTGTTCAATACAAACACATCGTCATACCCCCTTGCTGCATACTTGGATAGATCTTTTGCTGCATCAGCAAAGCTTACATATCTTCCCACCGTATAGCGAACATACCCATCATTACAAACATACTCATATACTTTATCCACATCCCGAAAGAACTCAGGCTCTCCTGGCGGCAGGCGCAAGGCAACAATTTGTATAGTGAAATATGGAGCATTAATGCTTGCCATGGTTACAATTTTCTTATTCGTTCTGAGATGCGCCAATTTGTCAGCATGCGAATAACTAATGCTTGTAAAAGCAAATATTAATATGAGAAAACTCCTTATAAACTTCATTACCATAGATTTAAATTAGTCAGGGTTAACAAATTTACAAAAATTAAACCAATGAAATCTCCTATAACACTTAATTACCAGTTCGCCAAACTACTACCTCAACCCTCCTATTCTCTAAATGTTCAGATTCATCACAAAGTTTACCTCGTCCGCACTTGTTTACAAGGTATCTTTCACCATAACCTCTGGAGATCAAATTTTCCGAAGAAACTCCTTTGGATAAAAGATAATTCTCAGCTTTTTCAGATATACTTTGAGAATTATTTAAATTGGTTATCATAGTACCACGTGCATCCGTATGGCCATTTAATTTGATAACCACCTGTGGATTATTCAAAAGATAGGCTGCAACCTGATCCAGCATAGCATATCCATCGACAGAAAACTCTAAACCAACATAAGGTATAATCAAGCCGCTAATTTCATTTAAATCTTGATCTTTAAAGATGGGAGAGAGTTGAAAACCCCCTTTTGCGATTTCAGGAACTTCCATGATGTTGACTTGAACAACATTATCTCTAAAGTCATCCTTAGAAACTGTAATTTTAAATTCTTGGCCTTCTTGTCGGTATTCATCAGGAATAGAGAGAAGAAAACTACCTTTAGAGTCTGTTTTCGATTGTTCAATCACTCTTCCTGTATAGCTATCCACTAAAGAGATGGATGCGCCCTCCAGCAGATTTCCATTTAAAGTGCTCAAAACATAACTCTTTAAACTGGAGGGGAAAATAGATAGATCCACTTTGGGTTCTTCAATCACAATAGGTTCTTCAATCACCTCTTCTTCCAAAACTTCTTCGGGCTGATAAACAATGCCTGCAATGGGAATTGAAGAATCCTCCTCTTCCTCTTTCTCTTCCTCTCTTTCCTGAACATA
>CAZJDS010000071.1:0-7936 GCA_964544795.1 uncultured Alkaliflexus sp.
GAAGAAGGCGCTTATTATTGCTACTATTATAATAGAAATAGATAATTTCATAAGTCGATAATTTATTTTTAAATAGCCATATGGAACTCGCACCAATAGTCATTTCCCTTTGTGAGAAACTGTTCTCATGCTCGTTTCATATGAGATTGATTTAGTGGTATGATAACTTGTAAATACAAATATTGAAAAATATAAGTTAAAAACAGAATAATTAATGGTAAAACAATCAACTTGTCGAATAAAAAAAGGGGAGCACAAAAATTTATTTGTACTCCCCAATTCGTATTATATAGCTATTTCTAAAATATACAATGTATAACCATTAAAAAAACTCAACGAATTCTACAAAAGATTCAAGTTGATGATAGTATAAACCGAAGCTATTGACAAACATATGGATATCATTCTACAAGAAATGTCGCCTATGAATTCTACTAATTAAACAACACAGAACACTTACTACTATTATCTTATCAATCTAATCCCGTAAATTCCACCTGCAATAGAATTTTCATGAGATTTGAACATCAATTCTATTTTCTGTCCTAAAGACTTTTTTATAGCGGCAGGTATCTCATACTCTACTTCAAAAAAATCATCTCCTTTGGAACCATCTAACTTAACTGTAGCCAATAATTTGCCATCTAATAAAATATCGAAATTGCGATTTCTATCTCCTCCAAAATAGGTGATAAGTAAGCCTTTTGCTTCTTTGTTCTCATCACTCAACTCGTAAGAGAACCAATTTGATGCATGTCGCCAGTGACGATCCCTATGGATACCAGCTTCACTATTTTTGCTTTTAAAATTGTGTTCTGTTTCTGGCTGCTGCTGTCCTGGAGCTATTTGATCAATAGTTCTATCTTCAATTGCCATTCTTATTTCTTCCTCTTTCTGCATAGCTAATCGATTCTTCTCTAACTCTTCTTGCTTCAAAACCTGCCAATAGACCATGTAGCGAGCATCATGAATAGCATAAAAAGGTTTAATGACCAAGTTGTCCAATGAATCAGGCGTGATCAATTGAGAAATATCAAACTCCAACTTATCGGCACTCACTTTTTTAATTTTATTCTGCCAATTCTCTCCATCTACCACTAAAATAGGAGCAGTTTCCCGACTGTAAAGCTTTCCATATGCCACATGTCCCATGCGACTTCCATCTGCCAATAAACCATCCAAATCATCATGTCCAGTTTCAGCAGCCAAAACCAGTGGTCCATAAAATAATGCATAATAAGGAGATTTATCAGGCATCTGCTCATAATAGGGTTGCATCTTAAACTGAACTGTGATAACATCTTCATTTTTCCACTTACGCAAAATGGAAATATAATCACCTGGGGCACTGTTGCTTTTAATTTCCTCCCCATTTACAGCAACGATCATAGCACCTTTCTCTATCCACTTGGGATGTCGGATATTTAAATTGAATTTTTCATTTTCCTTCATAGAAAGAGTGAGAGTTGTCGTCTCCTCTTCAGGGAAACTGGTTTCTTGCGTAAGAACAACTTTCCTATCTTCCCAACTAAGTTTAGAAGGAATAAACAAGTTTACAAATAGAGAATGGTCGTTGTGTGTATAGATCATTTCACCATATTTGGCATGATTCTCAATCCCTGATCCTACACAACACCAAAATGCTATTTCGGGCTGAGAGTAAACTCTGTAGTGTTGTGGGCGCATACTGGTGAAATAAACCAACCCTCCATGCTTTGGATGTTGTGAAGAGAGAATGTGATTATACATGGCTCTCTCATAATAATCGATGTATTTGAGATCTAAGGTTTGTGTATAAAGCATCCGCGACAAGCGCATCATGTTATAAGTGTTGCAGGTTTCAGGTCCTTCACGTGATTCGAGCATTGAGCTAAAGTCAGAAGATGGCTGAAAATGCTCACTTACGGAATTACCTCCAATGGCTACTGAACGATCAGAAACCACAATATCCCAAAAATAAGCAGAGGCGTCTTGCCAGCTTTTATTATGGGTTAACTCAGCGATACGCTGAAAACCAATTACTTTAGGAATCTGCGTATTTGCATGTAAGCCATTTAAATGGTCTTCACCAGCCAAAAGAGGATCTAAAATAGCTCTCTGTGAAAATCTCTCCGCAAGTTTCAAATACTTCTCATCCTTGGTAATGTTATATACGTCGGCAAAAACCTCATTCAAGCCTCCATGCTCAGACGTAAGCATATATTGCATCTGATCATCGGACAAGTTTTTACACATATCCACAAAATAATCACTTAACCCGATTAATATTTTTTTCGCCTGCTCATTCCCAGTATATATCCATGCATCCTTTAAGCCTGCAAATAATTTATGAATGTTGTAAAGAGGCACCCATTTGTGGTTTAATGAAAAACCGCCTGCATCAATTTTTCCCTGAGCAATCTCTTCCCACATAACTTTTCCACCAGGGATTCCGCCTACATAACCATTACCATTAGCTTCTTGACACAAATTCAGCTCATTTATCATATACTCCAAACGAGTGCGAGCAGAGTCGCTCCCTGTAGAAGCTACTATTAACGACAAAGAAGTAAGATAGTGACCTGCAGTATGTCCATCTAAGCCAGAACTTTCCCAATTTCCATACTTTTCAGCTTTTGGGGTCAAGCCTGCATCAATTAAAAAAGGAGCGAGCAACCTATCAGGATCGTGAGCCATAACATAAGCTTCATTCACTTTTGAAGCATGATAAAATGGTCCTTCAAGCAATTGAACAGCCGAAAGAGGAAACATTTCTACATTTGTATCTTTCATGCCATGATTTAAACATGAATTAAAAAGAAACGATAAGACTACAAAGCATCCAATAATAATTAATTTTGCTCTCATAAATTCAGTATTTAGTTATTTTATCAAGAAGCATCTGTGGATAAAATCACACAGCATTACGAACTATATTCTAAAGATAAATTTCATCTTAAACCCTATCTATTTTTTCCTAAACTCAAACAAAAGTACAAAATACTTTTATCTATATAGTAGATTCTTAATCAAATAAGCTGAAGGTTTACAAAAAATCAGAAAAGGATTCTTCACACAATGGTAGTATCATCATCCCGCTTTGGCATAGATAAAATAGGCATAGACCAATTATAACGAATAGAGAGTAGCCGAATGGAAAAAATAGCAACCACAGTAAAAATCTGATTCAGCGAAGCGTCCATTCCAGCCCAACGCATTAAAATATAGACAACTGCACCGCCAATACAAGCTGTAGCATAAATTTCACGGCGAAAAATTAAAGGCACTTCATTATTTAAAGTATCGCGAATCACTCCGCCCACAACAGCGGTTGTCATCCCCATTAGAACTGCCACTACTGGACTTAAATTAAGAGACAAAGCCTTTTCTACACCAATTACTGTAAAAACGGAGATGCCTATAGTATCGAATAAAAATAATGTGCGACGAATTTTTGCCAAATAACGACGAAACAAAACAGCTATTATTAAGCTAACCAATATTACCCAAATGTAACTGCTTGACTGAAGCCAAGTAACAGGCTGGACACCCAATAATAAATCGCGCGTTGTGCCGCCTCCAATGGCAGTTACTACACCAATAAACATAGCTCCAAACAGATCTAAACGCTTTTCTGATGCAGTTAAAACTCCACTAATGGCAAAAACAGCTGTTCCTATATAATCTAAGAATAGTAGAAAAGTCATATCGAATAAATTGAGTTGTTATATTGACCCTATCCTATAATCGAAAGAAACTATCAGGAAACAGAAAAGTTTCTTCTAAGGCAAAGCTCTATCTAATTGAAACTCGCTATAATCGACCTGTGCGGCCGATTCTTGAATTTTATCCTTTATAAAGATATCCTTTTTTGATTTGGGCCGATACTTCTCCAACCAACGAAAACCCACTAACTTTCGATTCTCCTCAAGAACCAAGAAAGGAGGATTCAAATTTCCTGCAGGCTGAGAGCGAAGAATTATACCTACCACCTGCTGTTTCTCCAACAAAATAGACATATTGCTCGCTTCAGCCTTGTTCATCCCAATTATAACTCCCTTATCTTTAGGATAATAAATAGCCTGACTGTTTCCATCTACATCTATTCGATACAATTCATTATCTCGAATGTAACCCACCATATTACGCCCCTTAATTTGATTATACATTTCAGAAGAGTCTTCAGGAGCAACAATAAAAGAGTTATCAAAAAGTTCTGCTTTATAAAGTGTTTTATTTTTAGTGAATAATTTGATAACATTGGCACTCATTTGGTTTCCCATCGCCCAAAGAACAGGGTCTTTGTAGAAGGTGTTGATGGAATCACGCAAATCATAGACCATGGAGTCGCATCGCCCTTGAAAATCATTCCGATAAAACTTCACATTGTGAAACGCTCTTATCATTTGAAATTCAGTGTCCTCCAAAGGATCAACTCGAAGGGTGTCTGCATGAAGAAAGAGTGTGTCGTATTGCTCTATTTGCATCATGACAGCTCTTTTAGTCGCCAATGCCCTGCGGGTCAACTCATTATAATAACCATAATCACCTTTTATGATCACATGATTGGTTGTATCATGAAGCGCCATTTTAGAAAAGACTTCCCCAAATCCACTCTTCCTATTGTAATGAATCGTATCGCCACAAAGTTCTTGCTCCTCCCCCTTCACGGAGCTATTTCGTTCCAATTGAGCCACATCATTGGCTGTATCATAAAAACCTGCTTCAGAATAGATTACATTCCGTTCACTGTGGATGGTAGTTGGCCCCACAATTTTTACAATCTTCGGGATGGTGAAATATTGAAGTGTATCAGAATACATTGTGTAGTCAGGATTAATCACCACGACGCTATCTCTAAAATGAGCTTCTTCTGTTCGAGGATAATAGTATCCCAAAGAACTTGTTAATTGATTTTCTCCGCTAACAATTTTACCTCCATTGAAGTAATAAGCCACATCATTTTTTCGATCGTAATCAAGATATTCAGTAGTAAGAACCACATCATCGTTAACCAAACGCACATTTTCTCTCACCATCGCCTTATCCTCATTACCAAAGTAATGCAAAATATTGCCATACAAATGAATTGAATCTGCCTGAATTACATGAATAGAGCCATAAGCATGAACAAGATTAGAGTCACGGTGAAAGAATGCGCTGTCACAGTACATTAAAGTTTCGTGATGTTTAAATCTAACATTCCCAAAAAGGGCTTGTACATTTTTCCCAAACCTTGCGGCTCCCTCCATATAATCCGCATGCTCAATATGGACAGCAGTTTTCTTCTGCGACGGCTTTTGAGCAGAGATGCTGCCTGTCATCATAAAAATTACTACGATGTTACAAAACAGAAATAATCTCATCAAGTAGATGGTTAATATAGAAAATGATTATTGCAGCAATTGTGTTATTTACGCCAACCTTCAAATTCGAACTTGCAATTGCTCCATTTAGGACTGATAGAGATATAAGTCTCTTTTTGCTTTCTCTCTATCCATTTATGAAAGGACTCTTCACGTTTCTCATTTTCCAAGATTGCTTGTAGAAGTTCGTAATCATCCGTAATATTTGCGCGGTGAGGTTCAGTTTTTGATTTAAGTTTTATCACGGCAAAAAAATCTTTTCCCAATCGTTCATCCTTCATCATAAATGCATTGGAAATATCCCCTTGTTTCATCTTCTCCAATTGGCGATTGATGGCAGGAGCTATGCTCTGCACTTCAAACTTAGTTGATTGATCATATGGGTTAATCATTAAACCACCATTCACTCTTGTCTCTTTGTCCATAGAAAAACGCAAAGCGGCTTCCTCAAATGAGATCTTTTCTTCTCGAATAAGATTGGAAATAGAGTCTGCACGCTGCTGTGCTTTAGTAATAGCCTCAGGTTTCACTTTTGGACGCAAAAGAATATGACGTGTATTAACCCTGTCTCCTTGTCGATCTATGAGCTGTATAATATGAAAGCCAAATTCGGATTCTACAATTTTCGATACTTTACCAACTCCTTGAAGATTAAAAGCAACTTGTGCGTACTGTGGAACCAGTTCTGCGCGAGTCATAAACCCCAACTCGCCCCCACGAGCTGCACTGGCGGCATCTTCAGAATAAAGAACGGCCAGTGTGGCAAAATCACGCCCTTCACTCACTTGGCGTTGAAACTCTCTTAACCGGCTTTTCACCTTTTCAATTTCATCAATCTCAATTACAGGATTTATGGTGATCTGCTGAATTTCAAATTGGGTTGGAACCATAGGCAAACTATCTTTAGAGGAACGACGATAAAAGGCTCTAACCTCTGCTGGTGTTACTTTTACTTCAGAGGAGATACTGCTTTGCATCTGCTGTGTTAACATCTGGTTACGAACTATGGTGCGCTGCTCAGCTTTTATTTGATGAATAGGTTTGTTTAACCACTCCTCCAACTTCTCTTTGGATCCAGCACGATTAATAAACTCATTGATTTGTCGATCAACAGTCATGATAACCATGTTCTCGCTCACTTCAATACTGTCAATTTTTGCCTGTTCTAAAAGCAGCTTTTCCAACAGCATCTGCTCAAAAATGTGACATTTTAAATCTCCAGGAAAAGAACTCCCTTGCATCATAGCTTGCTGATATTGATACTCAACATCAGACCTTAACACAGGAATGTCTCCCACAACGGCAATCACCTCATCAATGGTGCTCCGCTGTCCCAAACTCGCGATTGAAGGAGCTAAAAGCAACAAGCCAAGAATTAGATACTTTTCCATCAACATATTTTAAATTTTAGCATCAAATGTAAGAAAACTAATGAAATTTTACGATTTTATCACGAAGAGCATCTTCATATATTTCATCTCCCAGCTTATTGATAAATTCCAGTCTTTTTTTATTTAGTAAAATTGCTTCTACTCTATCCTTTACATATGCCAGAGGGGCTTGTTCTCCCATCAAATGATAATGATATCTTGCAAAATAATAGTTGTAAAGAGAATCTGAAGTTTCATAATAATCCCTCCAACGCAAAAAACTCTCTTCATTTGAAATTGGAACTGGAAGCAAAGAGTTGATGCGGCTAAAAGAGACCCACTCCTCAATAAACTGATCATATTTTCGAGCAAATTGAAAAGCATATGCTTCTAAATTCATCAGATCTTCAGGAGCTTTAGATTTGTACCATTTCCGAAGATTGTCCTGGTTAGGTGCTTCTTTAGGAACTTTCAAAAATACCCCTTGAACAATATTGTTTTGGAGCCTAAAATTATCTTTCATCTCATTGTAGTAGGTAGTAATCTCCTTATCTGAGATGATAGGAGAGTGTTTTTCTTCCAACATTTTTTGCTGATAAAGATGAACTAGCAGGGTGGTTCTATACTCATCCAATAACTTTTCGATATCTTTTTCTTGAGGCGTTAAATTAACTTCAGCCTGATGTAAAAAAAGACGCATTTTTACCCAACGTCCAACATAATCATCCGCAAGGGCAATACTGTCATCATCGGAAATATCATCAGGAATAGCTTCTGCCAGCTGTTTACTTGTCAAAGTCCAGTCGCCAACAGTAACTAATGGAACCTCTAAAGATTTATCACCGCTTTGTTGGCAACCGAATCCCCAAAAACCCAAGATTAACAACAAGAAAAGATATTTTATAGACTCTTTCACATTTTCAAAAGATTAGGCTCTAAACAAAAATATTATTTCAACAATTTCTTATTAAATATTGGTTGGTATTTTTCTCTCAAATAATTAATCCAGTCCAATTCCAACTGTTTTTGATAGGCTGTCATCACTTCACCTTTCACCTGATTATAAGGCTTAGGATCAGATTCTGTAATAACACCTTGCCAAAATAGAACCCCATTACGATTAAAATATGAGTTGGTCTCTGGTAAAAGCGATGTATTAATGGGGTTACTTACTTCAGCAACAAAATCAAAAACGCCTTCTTCGCAAAGACAATCATTTTC
>CAZJDS010000071.1:7946-10065 GCA_964544795.1 uncultured Alkaliflexus sp.
GAACGAGATTTATCTTTCAATATTTGTACCAGCTTATCCCCGTCTCCTCTATTGAGACTCTTAATTCCTTTCTTTTTTAACCGTTTGGTAGTTACCAAACACATAACTCCCTCCAGTTGAGGATAATCAGCAAACTCTTGGAGATTGTTATTGTAATAATTTTCCAATGCTAAAGTATCTTCTCCCAATTTCGACCAAATTTCACGATCGCTTATTTCAAAAATCAATAAACCGTCGAAATATTCATTGGCTAAAAATCGATACTTCTCATTATTTTTGGCCAAATCTCTTTTTTCAATGCCCAACACCGAAGTTTCTATAAAATCGGTAATTTTCTTATGCAAAGCAACTGCTTCCATTTGTTTATCGGAAGGCAATCTATTTAACCATTTTAGAAATGATTGCAAAGTGAAATCATCCTCGCCATAAGAGAATAAAGTTTGATTTAACTTATCCCCCATAGCCACAGTAAGACCATCAACGGAAGTTAAACCCTGATCAATATTATTCTCTAACTCATCTTTTAAATCTTCATTTATTATAAAGTTAGGGCTGCTAATACAGTGAGCCAAATAAGCCTTTTGGCCTATTTGATCTCTTCCATCGCGACCTAAACGAGACATAATTTCCGCGGTTCGAGTTTTGGGATCAACAATAGGAGTAACCGCTAACCTTTTAATAATATGCCACCCAAAATCTGTACGAACAGGTTCTGAAATATCATTGTCTTTAACTAAAGAAAAAGCAACTTCGGCAAACTCTGGAACCATATTATCCAATGAAAACTCTTGCATTTCACCCCCATTTTGTGAACTATGCTGATCATCTGAAAACTGTTTAGCCAAAGCACTAAAATCTGCTCCTTTTTCCAAAAGAGCATAAATAGAATCAATACTTTGCTTTAACTGGGCCTGCTGCAAGTCAGTTGCATTTTGAGGAAATATTTTCATTATATGCGCCACCCGAATTTGACCTGGATGCGCAATTTTATCATGAACAAATATTAAATGGTAACCAAAATCAGTGCGAATAACCCCAGACACTTTTCCTTTTGGCGTGGAAAAGGCAGCTTTCTCAAATGGATAGATCATTTTAAAAGCTGAAAAATAACCCAAATGACCTTTGTTATTCACAACAGATGGATCTTGAGAATATTCTACAGCGATCTCGTTAAAGTCAGCTCCTTTCTCAACTTTATCTTTCGCTTCATTAATAAGTTCCCACGCTTTTAAAGTATCTTCGGGAGAAGCATTTGGTGCTACTGTAATTAATATATGACTGGCGTTCACCATTTTGCTCATATGATCCATAGCTTCATCTACCACACTTTTAAGAGCGGAGGAGTCGACTAAAAAAGAAGCTTTTAATTCATCTGCATATTTATTGTATTCACTAATAAATGAGGCTGTTGTATCCAATCCTTGGTTTACAGCCTCAACTACTTTGAGCTTATAATTGATAAAACGATCAGAAAACTCCTCAGGCGTTTCATTAAAACTTGGAAGATGTTTGTTTTTATTATAAACATACCAAAATTCAGCTGCTGAATATTCATTGTCATCAATTACCAAAATTGGCTTATTTGATTGCCCAAAAACCGTTGCTACTTGCAACAATATTAAAAGTCCAAAGATCAATATTCGGCTCATAGAACTAAATTATTAGAAAATTAAAAAAAACTTTTTGTTGGAAATTTTATAAAAAACATTTAAAAAAACTTCGAAAATTAATCATTTTTCACGGTCATTACAAACACACTCTGAATGCTTCTTACACAAAAAAAAAGGAAGTGTTTTTTAATCCACCTCCTTATATTATTGTCATTCAAATCTTTTATCGGGAATAGTTGGGTGCTTCACTGGTGATTGTCACACCATGTGGATGTGATTCATCTACCCCAGCATTGGTAATACGCGTAAAACGAGCTTGATGCAAATCTTCAATATTTCGAGTTCCACAATATCCCATTCCCGCACGTAAACCACCAATCATCTGGTAAATAACTTCATACAGAGTACCTGTATATGGAACTCGGGCAGAAATTCCTTCAGGAACCAACTTCTTAATATCATCTTCCACATCCTGAAAATAACGATCTTTACTACCTTGTTTCATGGCA
>CAZJDS010000072.1:0-8595 GCA_964544795.1 uncultured Alkaliflexus sp.
ACTATTGATGCGAGTTCCATGTGGCAACTAAAAAACAAATTATAGACACATGAAAAAAGTATATTTATTCTTAATCGTGAGTGCATTATTCGTAGCTTGTGAGTATGATAATGTAACTAAAAAAGATAATAAAGAGGCTCAAGTTACTTCCACCCAAGCTGAAGCAAAAGAAGTTGACCCAAATCTCTGGTTAGGGAGCCTTATTACCGACACACCTCAGGAAGGTAGAGAGCTGGCTATTAAAATGGCACGTAAATCGATTGGTGCAATACAAAGTGATCCAGAAGTAAAAAAGAGGCTTAGAGGCGAATATGCCGAAAATGCTGAACTATTAATCCTTTCGGCCGAAGTAGTTGCTATTGAATTTCAAACAGTTGCAGCAGCTAACAACTATTGGCGATAATACTTTATCAAGGAATTATAAAATAGGGGATGCAAAAAAACATCCTCTATTTTGTTGTATTAGCTTTTATTAAATGTTCTCCCATCAACAGGTCTATAGGTGAGGTGATTTTTATATTTTCTGGATTTCCTTCAGCTAAAGTAACTGAATAGCCAGCTGACTCAACTACGGAAGCATCATCAGTAAACTTATCTTGCCATGGATGTGTGTAAGAATTTTGAAGCCATTCTGCTTTAAATACTTGAGGAGTTTGCACCATCCGATAATCTTCACGCTTGCAACTTGTAGACGAGCCTTTATCGTCAACTTTGCGGATGGATTCCACACTTGGAAGAACTGGAATGGCTGCACCGTATTGAGCAGCCATTTTATAGCATTTATCGATAGTGGACAAAGATACAAAAGGCCTAACCCCATCATGTACGCCCACCAAATCGGCTGATTTTACTAAACGAAGACCATTCTGAACACTATGAAAGCGTCTCTCTCCGCCAGAAGCAATCTCGTGGGCAATGTTGAAATTATACTTTTTGCATAATTCTCCCCAATACCTCTTTTGATCCTCAGGTAAAACCAGTATTATCTGAATCTGGGCATCGAACTCATTAAACCTTCGAATGGTCCACATCAGAATTGGAAAACCGCCAATGGGTATAAACTGTTTTGGAATTTCCTTTCCCATGCGCAAACCTTTGCCACCAGCTACAATTATAACACTTTGCCTCATTTTATTAGATTATAAGAGATCTGGTTTTATGATCTGCATCTTGAAGGAACATTTTTTTGTATCGAATTCACGAAGAGTACTTAAATCGCTTAATGCTCCTTTTAGGCGTCTTCTCAAACTCTTCAGCAAAAAGAACCATACGAGAAACTTGCATAAACGGGGGCAACTCTTCATTCACCTCTTTGCGAAGTTCTAATAGAATTTTTTCAATTTCATCGGATCCCATTTTACATTCATCGCAAACTTCATAATCAGGATAGATAAGAGCTTCAATTTTACCATCTTTTTCACGAACTAGACATTCTGCAACAATCTCCTTTCTACTTATAACTGCTTCAATTTCTTCTGGATATATGTTTTGTCCAGAGGGTCCAAGAATCATATTCTTACTACGTCCTCTAATAAAAATGAAACCATCAGAATCCACAACACCCAAATCGCCTGTATGTAGCCATCCATCCTCTGTAAAACTTTCTTTGGTTTCGGTCGCATTTTTAAAATATCCCAAATGAAGATTGTCTCCTTTTACTTGAATTTCACCCACTATATTCTGAGGATCAGGACTATCAATTCTTACCTCCATTCTATCCACAATTCTTCCCGCTGAAAATATTTTCGTCTCATCCCAATGTTCATAACTAATTAATGGGCCACATTCGGTCATGCCATACCCCACAGTTAAAGGGAAGTTTATTTTCTTCAAAAAGGACTCCACCTCTTTATTTAAGGCAGCTCCACCCAATACCATCGCACGAAATTCACCCCCAAAAGTTTCGACCAACGTGTTTTTTATTTTAGTAAAAAGCAACTTATTGGCCAAGGGAAGTTTAGCAAAAACTTTCAATGTAGGTTTCTCTAAAAGAGGCTGTATCCTACTCTTGAAAATCTTTTCTAAAATTAGAGGCACCGATAAAATTAAATGTGGTTTAACTTCTCTAAAAGCTTCTGTAATAATTTGAGGCGTAGGCGTTCTGGTCAAAAAAGTAATATGACAACCAATAGTAAAGGGCCATAAAAAATCAAACAGGCAGCCATAAGCATGAGCTAAAGGCAGAAAAGAGACAATACGATCACCTACATGCATTTCAAATTTGTCCGTTGCGTATTGCACGTTGGACCATATACTGCGATGGGGAAGTAAAACCCCTTTTGAGAATCCACTTGTTCCTGATGTGTAGGATAAAACCATCACCTCTTCTGCACCAATTTTCGGATATTTAATTCGCTTCACATCAAAAGGAGCAGCACCCACTACTTTATCGGCTTTCGCCAAAGCTTTACTCACCCGTTCTTTTTCATCCACCAAAGGCTTAAAATCATTGATAGATATAATACCTTTCAAATGTGGAGTTTTACTTTCATCAATTTTATCGAACATCCAAGTGGTAGAAAAAAGTAGAACCGATTCACTATGATTCACAATGTGGTGAATATCATTGGAGCGAAAATCAGGAAGAATGGGAACGACGGCGGCACCGTAAGTAATGATTGATAAATAGACAGAACTCCAGTCCGACATATTCCGACCGATCAAAGCTATTTTATCACCCTTCTTAATTCCAAGCTCCCGAAAGGTTTCATGCAATTTAAAAATAGTCTTACCAACTTCACGATACGTAAAGCTTTCACCGTCATAGTCGGTGAAAGCAGTCGAATCTGTATAATTTTCAATAGCATTCTGAACCATTGAAATATAACCGTTTGATTTCATTGTATAACTTTGATTGGTTTAATTTATATAAAACAAGCCAAGAACAACGTCTTCTTTAATGTGTTAAGGTCAATCTGCATGCCAGCTTTTATCGGGTTTTTGAAAACGAATTAGTGTCATGAAAAACAGTCAAATTTTAAGCAAATAAATCAACAAAACAAAAAAGAAGCGATCTATCTGATAAATAAAAAATAGCTCATGTTATGCATCAAGCTGTACATCAACGCTTTAATGATAGCTGCAAGTTTGTTCTTCTTAAAGCAGAATCCACATAATAAGAACAAAGAGATTAAAATGCAAAAACAGAGCTAATTTACAACTGTCATCCGTAAATAATTTGTTTTTTAATGGTTGGATGGAAGTCGTTAACATAATCATTAGCTACAATGATCTTCGATTCTCTTTTGAGAGAATTTTTTCTCATGCTCATTTCATAAAAAATCAGCACCTTTGTTACATCAATAATTAAAACAAAACAAGATGACTTTTGATGAGTTATTTGACGATATAAAAAAAGGGAAAATAGATAGGCATCAAGCTCGGAAGCACTTCTCGTTGGATTGGTTAGAAACTGCACAAAATTATATTGCAGATGTCAATCGAGGTGCGAGAATTAACATCCCTGAAATTGTTTATGCTGAGTATAAGAGCTTTGAACAAACAGTGGAAATGGCTCAAGCACTTCTGAAACATCATCCACGTGTTTTGATTTCCCGTAGCCCACACAATCAAGAGCTTGCTCAATTTTTCAGAGAAACATTAACCGTCCATGAAAGTGAAAACCTTTTGGTATTAGGTGATTTCCCTTCTGCCCATGGAGCTGTTTTGGTTATAAGTGCTGGAGCTGCTGATCACCCCATAGTAGCCGAAGCTGAGCTCACCCTTAAAGGAATAGGTGTTTATCCATTGGTTTTTGAAGATCGTGGTATTTCACATCCCACAAGAGTTCTTGAGGCCATCAAAGAGGGGATAAAACAAGATGTTGCAGCTGTAATTGTTGTGGCAGGAATGGAAGGTGCTTTGGCACCATTTGTAGCCTCTTTGGTAGGTTTACCCGTTATCGGCGTCCCCACCTCCATAGGTTATGGTTTTAGAGCAAAAGAAGCAGCACTCACTTCTATGCTTGCTTCTTGTGCACCCAACTTAACGGTAGTTAATATTGATGGAGGACTTAGGGGCGCTGTGGTAGCTGGGCTAATAGCGAAAAATCAAATAAGATAGATTGTTGTTTAATCTGTTTTACACATACACATTCCCCACTTTAATAAGCTTAGGAATATTTAAAAGTCTGATCTTTCGACCATTCAATTCAATGAGATTGTCAGACTTAAATTCTGACAACAAACGAATGACCGATTCTGTGGCGGTTCCCACCATGTTTGCCAATTCTTCTCTGGTTAGTGAAATTTGAATATTTTTATCTTCATCCAACTCAAAAGTGTCCATTAATAAGAGTAGAATTTCTGCCAACCGTTCGCGGACAGTTTTTTGAGCTATATCGGTTAAAAACTTATTGGATTCACCTAATTCACGGCAAGTTAATCGCATTAGATCCATGGCAAACTCAGAGTTGGTCTTGATAAAACCAGTGAGGACTTCACCTGGGAAATAGCAAAGGGTGGCTTCCTGGATAACTTCAGCAGTAGTACAAGCCAACTCATCGCTAATTACTGAGCGAAATGCTATTAAATCTCCTGTTTTGCCAAATCTAATGATCTGCTCCTTACCATCAAATCCTGTTTTATATATTTTAAGAATACCACTACTTACAATATAACTTCCGTTTATGCGTGATCCTTCATCATAGATAATAGAGCCTCTTTTATAAGAGCTACAAAGCATACGCTCAGAAGCCAAGTTTATCTGATCTTTGCTCAGATTTTTAAAAATTTTATAATCGTTCAAAACTGGTGATTTTGAAAGTGCCATTCTCTCCTCTGCTTTCATTTGTTCTTATTTAAATTTTTCACTCATCAAACAAAATCTCCATTCCTGATAATTGCCAATTGTTTTCCTGCTGAAGCAGACAGATAAAAACCTTTGCTAAAACCCGTTTGCAAATTTCTGATTCTTTTGTTAAACTTAAAAAAACCAGACTGATATAGTAGTGAAAACAAACTTGCTAAACAGCCATTGATAAAACCAGAGATAAATAAAAGTTGATATTATTTCAGCATTTCAAATGTGAATAAAGTTGAAAGAAGATCAAACGAATATTTCATCTCAAAGATACTACATTAACAGAATTTGAACTATAAACAAAAATACCAAAGGACTGTTATAACTCTTTAATACCCTTTCAAAGATAGAAATAAAGTTTAATTTAGCATTGACGTTAAATTCTATACCAAATGAAGTAATGCTATATTCCCCTGTAAAAAGAATGAGGAAATTAATTAACACTCGATTGTTTTTTAGTAACGTTTTAAAATTATTGAATTATGAAAAGTGAAGTAAGTATAAAGTGGCAAGGCGAAATGTCGTTCGAAAGTGAAATAAACGGACATAAAATAATACTTGATGCCAGTCCTGAGGTGGGCGGAAAAGACAAGGGACCACGTCCAAAACCATTTGTCTTACTTGCACTTGCAGGATGTACTGGTATGGATGTTGTCTCGATGTTGAAAAAAATGCGAGTGGAATATGAAGGATTAGAAATTAAAGTGGAAGGTGAATTAGCAGAAGATCATCCAAAAACATTTACAAGTATGAAGGTTGTCTTCGAATTTAAGGGTAAAGACCTACCCATGGATAAAATAGAAAAAGCCGTTGCACTATCAGACGAAAAGTATTGTGGAGTTTCTGCACTTTATAAAAAAGCCATTCCTCTAACAACTGAAATTCGGGTTGTTAACTAACAATAGTCTTCTATGAATGTTGACCAAAATAAAAAGGATGCATAAAAAAGGTGCTGAATATTTACCCTCAAATAGTATTTGAACTTTGAATTGAGTACAATCATCTTACAATTGGCGGGTTAACCTTTTTACTCCTTTGAGCAAACCGGGGAACAACTCCACAATATGCGGAGCTCTCTAACAATCGTTTGAAATTAAATTCATATGGGATTTGGTGCTTCAACTCTCTAAAACAAAAAAGAGAGGTTGCTAATTTGAGCATCCTCTCTTTACTACGATCAACAATATACTAATTGACTTGTTGATACAATTATTTCTGAACAAATCTATAGTGCGACCCATATCTTTCAAAAGCAGCTTTATCCAGCATCTCACGATGATCTGGATGTGCTATAGAGATAATCAGCTTTGCACGCTCTTGCAAGGTTTTTCCATAAAGATGAACAGCTCCGTATTCGGTTACCATCCAGTGCATATTTGAACGTGTAGTTACCACGCCTGATCCTTCTAAAAGAGTTGGTGTTATTTTTGATACGCCACGGCCTGTTACAGAGGGCATAGCAATAATAGGTTTTCCTCCTTCTGAATGGCCTGCTCCACGAATAAAGTCAATCTGACCTCCTACACCTGAATAAAATGTTGTTCCAATAGAGTCAGCACACACTTGCCCAGTAATATCAACAGAAATAGCTGAGTTAATAGCGGTCACCTTTTTGTTTTTACGAATAATATCCACACTGTTGGTATGGTAAACATCCATCATGGCAACCATAGGGTTGTCATCCACAAAATCATACAGATCTCTTGAACCCATTAGGAAAGAAGCAACAATTTTTCCCTTGTCAATCTGTTTTTCACTTCCAGTAACAACGCCGCTGTAGATGAGAGGCAACAAACCATCAGAAAACATTTCAGTATGAATTCCTAAATTTTTGTGATTACCCAGTTCAGCCAATACAGCATTTGGAATACCCCCAATACCCATTTGTAAACAGGCACCATCTTCAATCAAAGCAGCAGCATTACGCCCAATGGCTCTTTCAACATCCGATAAAGGAGCATTGTTGTGAATATACAAAGGCTCATCGTGCTCCACAAAATAATCAATCTTATTGGTATTTATAATTGCATCTCCCCATGTACGAGGCACATACTTATTGACTTGCGCAATTACAATATCAGCATGTTCAATGGCTGCTAAAGTTGCGTCAACCGAAGTTCCCAATGAAACAAAACCGTGTTTATCGGGAGGTGACACCTGTACCATTGCCACATTCACCTTTAAATACCCTTGACGAATCAGCTTCTGCGTCTCACTCAAAAAAACTGGAATGTAATCTGCATAACCCGCTTGTGTCGCTTTCCGAACATTGGCACCTACAAAGAAAGACTCCAGTTGAAATATGCCCTCAAACTCTGCATTGGCATATGGAGCATCTCCCTCCGTGTGGATATGCTGAATCTTCACATTGCTAAACTCCTTATTCCGACCACGTTCAACCATGGCACGAATTAAAGCAAGCGGGGTTACTGCAACACTACTTAAATGCACCCTGTCACCCGACTTAATCACTTTCACTGCCTCTTCGGCAGTCACTTTTTTGTAAGCCATTTTTGTTTATGTTTATTGTTTATATTTATTTAAAATCCATTTTACTAAGAAAAGCTAAAAATGGCTTAAAACATCTTTGAACAAATAGAACAGCTGCCTGTTTTTCATACCAAAGCTGACGCCAGTTAAATTCAGAGAAAAAAGAATCAAATCTGAAAAAACAGCACAAAAATACTGTTTTTTCTCTGGTTTACACATTATAAGAATCTGTTTAATATCACATTTCGACTTAATTCCTTCACATCCTTCGAATATTTCATTTTCTGTTTCATGAAACGAGCCTGAGAGATACTTCTCACAAAGGTGGATAATTATCTTGGCGAGTTCCATATGACCATTTAAAAACAAATTATAGACACATGAAACGAGCCATGAGAGAGCTTCTCACAAAGGAGGATGATTATTCTGGCGAGTTCCATATGGCAAATGAAAAACAAATTATAATCATATGAAAAACATAGACAACAAGCTATCGAACATCCGGACTGATTTTACAAAAAATGGATTGTGGATAACCGATCTTTTAAAAGACCCATTACAACAGCTGGAAAAATGGCTGGATGAAGCTGTTGCATCTGAGCTTCCTGAACCTACTGCCATGAATTTATCTACAACAGATTCACTTGGAAAACCGCACTCAAGGATAGTTTTGCTCAAAGGACTAAACGACGGTTTACTTTTTTACACCAACTATAAAAGCAATAAAGGAGAGCAAATAACTGCAGTCCCTTTTGTATCTGCACTATTCTTTTGGCCTCAACTGGAGAGGCAGATACAGGTAAATGGGAAAGTTGAAAAATTAAATGAAACAGATTCAGATACCTATTTCGCCTCAAGGCCTCGTGAAAGTCAGTTGGGAGCATGGGCTTCCCCTCAAAGTCAACCTATAGAATCTTATGATCTTATTGAGCGCAATTATCTTGAATATGTAGATAAATTTCAGGGAAAAGAGATACCACGACCACCTCATTGGGGAGGTTATCGCATCCTACCAGAAACTTATGAGTTCTGGCAAGGACGCCCTGGGCGCTTACATCAGAGATATAAATATATAAAAAAATCAAATAAATGGAAGATATTAACCCTAGCCCCTTAAAGAGTAAGAGAATGAAAAACCTCTTCCAATGTCTGCTGCTTCTGTTTAAGCTCCAAAAGAATCAGTCCATTTTCCACAGCAAATCGAAACAAACTTGGTCGGATATCTTTCTCCAATGAAGAGGTAATGATCCATTTGGAACCTTGTTTAGCAACCTCTTTAACTCCATGAATAGCTATCATTTGTTC
>CAZJDS010000072.1:8605-9999 GCA_964544795.1 uncultured Alkaliflexus sp.
TGTAGCTTTTTTCACCCCGTTAACAGCGATGATTTGTTCAAAATCAGGTGAAGGGTCGAACTCGACTTCGACAACCATTTCGCTTCCTTTAATGAGTGATTCCAAATTAGCAGGATGCTCATCGGCAACTATCTTTCCTTTATGAACGATGATGGTTCTTTCACAAATGGCTTTGACCTCTTGCATGATGTGTGTGGACAAAAGAATCGTTTTTGATCTTCCCAACTCCTTTATTAAATCACGAACGCCAACTATTTGATTGGGATCCAAGCCTGTGGTGGGTTCATCAAGAATTAACACTTCTGGATCGGGCAAAAGAGCTTGCGCCAAACCCACTCTTTGACGATAGCCTTTCGACAAAAAGCCGATTTTCTTATGCCGCTCTGGTAACAATCCTGTCAAGCCAATTACCTCATCAATCCGTTTCTTCCTATTTTGTAAATTATATACCTCACCGATGAAGTCTAAGTATTCTTCCACATACATCTCAGGATAGAGTGGATTGTTCTCTGGTAAATAACCTATCTTCTTCCTAAATTCAATGGAGTTTTGTGCAACATCGTATCCACTGATGTTAACTTTTCCTTCAGAGGGGGATATAAAACCAGTCAATATTTTCATCATCGTGGATTTTCCAGCCCCGTTAGGTCCTAAGAAACCAACAATTTGCCCACTATTCACCTGAAAAGAGACCTCTTTTAATGCGGCTTGCTTGCCATAAAATTTTGTAATATTTGATACTGTAATAGACATTTTGTAATATTTATGGCTTAAAGTTACCAAAATTCAATTTAGTCGAGATAATTTAGCGGCTTTAAAACTCATCTAGCATGGATAATCAGAATCATGAATTTTATTTTTGTACTTCGTTGTTTCAATATCAACGCAATAAAAGTTGTGAAGTGCATGTGGGCAATGTGGGAATAGGCGGCAATAACCCTATTCGACTACAATCGATGACTACCACCAACACTTTAGATGAAGAAACTACTGCTCATCAATCTGTGAGAGTGCATGAAGCTGGAGCTGAATTAATGCGTATAACCACGCAAGGGCGACGTGAAGCATCGGCGTTAAAAGGTATAAAAGAAAAAATTTTTAAGAAAGGGTTTAACTTTCCGTTGGTTGCAGATGTTCATTTTACTCCCAGTGCTGCAACCGCGGCAGCTCAGTGGGTAGATAAGGTGAGGATAAATCCGGGTAATTTTGGTAAAGGAGTTAAAAACTTTCGTGAAATAGATTTTACAGATGAATCCTATCAGTTGGAACTTCTAAATATAAAATCGATGTTACTTCCATTGTTAGAGATTTGCAAAAGCAACAACACTGCACTTCGCATAGGTGTTAACCACGGAAGTTTATCCAATCGGATTATGTCACGTTTTGGCGATACC
>CAZJDS010000073.1:0-1892 GCA_964544795.1 uncultured Alkaliflexus sp.
AAGGATGAATTAACACTGGAATTGTGAAGCCACTCTCTCTAAGTTTTTCTCCCCGATAATTGTATATGTCGAAGCTCTCATACTCCATTCCCAATACCGCCACTTGTCGTTTTTGAACTGGAAATCCTGGATCTATGAAGAGTGTTTTACTCTTTTTTGCATCTCTACGATTGGCCACCATGAAAAGGACAAATGAAGCCTGCATAGCGCCCACAGTGGGTAAACATCCTTCAGGCCTAATATCCACATCCATAAATAGTTTGGCAAAGCGCGAAAGTTCAGTCTTTAGTTCAGGAATGCCTTCAATGGGCGGATAGATACTTGCCACACCACTCTTTAAGGCGTTAATCTCTGCTTCTGTACCAATTGAAGGGGCAGAAAGACCAGGTACACCCATTTCTGTGCGGATAAACTGTATGTTGTGTTTCTGTTCTAATTTATTCACCAACCCAACTATCTGTCGGATGGTGGCAAAAGCCAGATTTTTGATGCCCAGCTCTTTCTTGTACTCTTCAATCACCTCTTTATCAATGGGGAAGTTCTTCATCTTAATATTTTAAACGCTTACTCTTTTTATATTAACTTTCTGTTGTCAATCACTCGCACCGCTTTTCCTTCACTCCGTTCAATGGTTTTTGGCTCTACCAATTTAACATTTACAGACAAGCCTGTGGCACTTTCAATGTGTGCTTGAATCTTTTTTCGTAAAGTTTGCAGGTCACTAATGATATCAGAATAAAACTCATCTTCCACCTCTACTCGTAATTCTAATATGTCGAGGTTGTTGATACGATCCACCACCAAGAGATAGTGTGGGGTAGTTTCATCCAACTCCAGCAACACGCTTTCAATTTGTGAGGGGAATAAGTTCACACCTCGGATGATGAGCATATCGTCGCTTCGTCCAGTGCATTTGTTCATTCGCACCAAAGTTCTGCCACAAGCGCATTTCTCAAAATTCAAACGGGTTAAGTCTCTGGTTCTGTATCGAATGATGGGCAATCCTTCTTTGGTGATGGTGGTAAAAACCAGCTCTCCCAATTCTCCTTCAGGAAGCACCTCTAATGTGACGGGATCAATAATTTCGGGTAAAAAGTGATCTTCACTAATATGAAGTCCGCATTGGTGCTCACATTCAAAGGAGACACCCGGACCAATAATCTCACTTAATCCATAAATATCATATGCTTTTATCTGAAGCTTTTTCTCAATATCCAACCGCATATTTTCTGTCCACGGTTCAGCTCCGAAGATGCCCACTTTAAGGCTAAAATCTTCGCGAGGGATGCCACTCTCTTTAATCGCTTCTGCTAAATAGGATGCGTAAGAAGGAGTGCAGGCCAATGCAGTGCTGCCAAAATCCTTCATCAATTGCAGTTGGCGTTTGGTGTTGCCTCCTGAGATGGGAATTACGGAAGCGCCTACTTTTTCTCCACCGTAATGTACGCCCAGCCCTCCAGTAAACAGTCCATACCCATAAGCAATTTGGATAAAATCAGCTTTCCCAATTCCTGCAGCCGATAGGGTTCTGGCCATAACTTCCGACCAAATTCCAATGTCCTGTCGTGTATAACCCACCACTGTTGGTTTTCCTGTGGTTCCCGATGAGGCATGCACTCTAATGACTTCGCTCATGGGTACAGCAAATAAGTTAAACGGGTAGTTGTCTCGTAAATCTTGCTTAACCGTAAAGGGGAGCTTACTTAAATCGTCGATGGAGTGGATGTGTTCAGGACCCAATCCCTCTTTTTGCATTTTTGTTCTGTAGTAGGGAACATTGTAATAGACTCGTTCGATGGCGTCGCGCAGTCTTTCGCTCTGCACAGTTCTCATTTCGTCCCGCTGCATGGTTTCAAAATGCGGGTTCCATATGGAATTGATCATTCTAAAAA
>CAZJDS010000073.1:1992-9847 GCA_964544795.1 uncultured Alkaliflexus sp.
TCCCGCTGCATGGTTTCAAAATGCGGGTTCCATATGGAATTGATCATTCTAAAAAGGTGTTTTGGATATAATTGATTGGTTTGGTAAATGCGGTTACTTGTACTTTTAAAAAGTCAAAGATAACCAGATAATGCTACGGTTACTTAAAATTTGTAAAGATCATTGGCAGAGATCAATTCCATCTCATGACTGTTGAACTCATTTATAGCTGCGTTTATGTTGTCACATCTCAGCACTATGAATGATTTTTTGCCTACCGAAAATCCATATATATACTCGATACTTATTTGTGCATCTGACATAATCTTTAGTGTTTTGGCCAATGCACCAGCAATATTTGGAGTGGCAAAAGAGATCACCTCACTTATATTTACTGAAAACATTTTCTCTTTGAGTATATTTAGTGCTTTTTCAGGATTGGAAACGATCATTCTTAAAATACCAAATTCTGATGTGTCGGCAACGCTGCAAGCCGATACATTTATTCCTTCTCGACCCAAAACGTCGAAAACTTCATGTAATCTTCCTGATTTATTCTCGAGAAAGATAGATAGTTGGCTGATTATCATATATTTGTGTTTAGATAAATGAAGCTTGAAATTTACAACTATTAACAATTAAAAGCATGTGCATTGTATATGTTTTAAAGCATCTGTATTATTTGCTGTTTGGGTTCTATTAAATTAACAAACTGCTTTTATAGTGAGTTTTCAACTTAGCACAATCATTTTGTAGTTTTGTCAATAGTATTTTTTGATTATCACTTCAATATCTTTTATGGCAGGAGAACTTTTTTATTTTAATCCTACTTGTGAAATGGCAATTGCCAATGGGTCGTCAACATATACACCTCCCAAGCATCTTGAAAAGTTTAGGAATGATCTTTCTGTATTGCCCATCTATTTTGGTGATGCACAAGATCTGGTTCTAATTGATGGCACTGTTCCTAATCATTTTTTCGATGATCTGAAAAATAAAGGATGGGATCTGCCTTTGGTAGTGAACCGCTCTGAAGACATTCCACCTGAATTGTTGCCACTTAACAAGCTCTCTCCTTGGGGATGGAGTCCAGCTGTAATTCGGAGAATGCAACCATTTATACATCTCCTTGGAGAGTCAGAAGAGTCAAGACAAATGGTGTGTTGGAAAGAAGAGCATAAGGTTATGATGAGTAGACTAACTGGGCAAAAACTCTCTCAATTGGTGAAGGCTGTTCTTTTGCCCGACGGTTATATCTCTATTCCTGAAGTTGCTTTACGAGTGGACAATATGCCTCAATTGATTGATATGGAGCGTGAAATGACGACTCCCATTTTGCTGAAAACACCTTGGAGTGCTTCTGGTCGAGGTCTTTTTAAAATTAGAAGTAGAGATGAGAAGGTTGCTGAAAGCAAATGGATTAAATCAAAGTTCAAACAGCAGGGGTTTCTGATGGCTGAGCCTTTTTTAGATAAGATTCAGGATTTGTCCTTTCATTTTAAAAAGGAGTTAGGACGAGTGTTTTTTTTGGGAACAACATACTTTAAATCTGAATCTGATGGTCGCTTTGTGGGGTGTTATATTGGGATTCCTGAGATAGATATAAGCCGCACTTTTCCATTACAAGAAGTCGTAGAGCAAGCCTCTAATTTGTTGAAAAAATCCTTGCATGACCTGAAGGAAATCGAAAATTACAATGGTTATATCGGAATAGATGCCTTACTTTTTTATGATGATGTGGGAGAGATTAAATTACATCCCTGTATTGAAGTGAACCTTCGATATACCATGGGATTGTTGAACCTTTTTTTACAAAATAGAATTCATCCCAGCTCAAAGGGGTTTTGGAACATTATAGTCATGAATGAACTGGAGCCTACATCTTTTTTGCCTACGGATAATTTAGTTTTTAAAAATGGCTTATTAGTCTCAGGGAAACTGGCTCTAACGCCACCACCCATAGGAGGTGGATTTATGGCTGTGATGACTGTCGATTCATAATTGATTTTGACTTCACGGATATGGAATTTCTCCTTTTTCGATCATCTTCTTTGTAAAAGCGTATCCGACTTCAACAATCTCATCTACTTTGTCAAAATCCCAAAACGTAAACTCCTGCATATTAGGTGGATCAATAATTATATCACAATCTTTCATGGAGGCTCGTACATTTTGGTCAATTGCGAGCATAAAGGTTCGTTCGGCCACTTCTTTCATGCCCTTAAATGAACTTATTGTACCTGAGTAATTAACATGTACACCGATGAGAGTTTTGCACTTTTGACGAATAGATTTTGACGGAAGATTATCAAATAGTCCTCCATCTACATAAGTTACATCATTAATTATTTGAGGAGTGAAAAGTACTGGAACTGAACAAGATGCCAATACTCTATCAAATAATTCCCCTTGATGAAACACCTCTGCTTTTCCTTCATTTATATTGGAGACAGATAGGTAGAAGGGTTTTTTCAGTGAATTGAAGTTATCTTCTCCCACTTCATTTTCTAATATCTTGCGTATTGGGCTCATCTGAAATACACCATTTTTGCCCCATGCTAATCTCACCATTCTTGTAACAGGTGAAGCTTTTACCAACTTTTGAATTTCATCTGGTGTTTTGCCTGCTGCATATAAAACAGCTACCAATGATCCCATGCTCGTTCCCGAAAGGATGTCAGGATCAATGCTATGTTCATTAAGTGCTTTAAGTACGCCTATGTGCGCAAACCCTTTGGCTCCTCCGCCACTCAATGCGATACCAATATTAACTTTTTCTAGCTTGGTTGTGGCAGAAGTAAAAGGCTTATAGCGTTTTAGCCAACTAATAATCCCCATGATACTTTGGATTAATTTTAGCGATTGATTTTACTAATTTAATCATTTTTAAATAAAATAACCGACATTGTTGTGAATGTCGGCTACTCTTACTTGTAAAAATAAACTATGCTTTCTTGTAAACTATCAGAGCTGAATAGGTATTAATTCCTCCACTAGAGTGTGCCGCATAATCCACTGAAATTATTTGATCTGATTGAATTGACATCTCCCTAATGAAATCATTCATCTGCTCATCCAACGACTTGTCATAATCATCCAATCCTGTGTATTGAAAATGCTTTACTCTTACTTTCTCCATGTTTTTAATTATTTAAGTGAATAGATTTTGTTTTTATTATAGTACGCAATTTG
This sequence comes from uncultured Alkaliflexus sp., assembly GCA_964544795.1. Taxonomy (GTDB): domain Bacteria; phylum Bacteroidota; class Bacteroidia; order Bacteroidales; family Marinilabiliaceae; genus CAZHHH01. The sequence continues at coordinate 5,164 of CAZJDS010000073.1, forward strand.
TAAAGAATAGATACAATTAAAGCTCTTTTTCAAATTCTTTTGTGGAACGATCTTTCATTGTATTTTTATTTATTGAATGTTAAATCGTTTTTAAAATCAATACTAAGTGATTCCAAAACTTCTCCACAGTTTTAATTTTCAATCTTTCGTTGGGCGAATGTGCTCCTTTGATTGTGGGTCCAATAGAGACCATATCCAATCCAGGATATTTTTTTAAAAATAGTCCGCATTCTAAACCTGCATGGATGGCTTTAATTTCTGGTTTTTCATTAAACAAACGTTGGTATGCCTCAGCTGCAATGGTCACAATTTTAGATTTTGGATTGGGTGCCCATCCAGGATATCCATCGGTGTGTTTCACGTTGGCACCCGACAATCTGAAAAGTGATGCCACTTGATTGGCAATGTCTATTTTTTTTGTTTCGATCGAGCTTCGTTGACTGGTGGCAACTATTATCTGGTTCTCTTTGTTTTTTATAGAGGCCAAATTGGTGGAGGTTTCAACCAATCCTGGAATGGTTTGACTCATGGCCATTACTCCGTGAGGCATGACATATAAAGCATGAAGCAATTGATGTTGAAAGTGAGTTGTGAAAACTTCTTTCGGAATTTTTGTCGATTGAAGATGGATTTTTAAGTTGGGTTCGAGTTTTCCCAACTCCTCTTCTAAATCTGCTAAATAGCAGTTTAGCAGTACTCTAACTTCTTCTTTGTTTTTATTTGGAACTATGACGTACGCTTCTGCTTCACGAGCTATTGCATTTCTGAGGTTTCCTCCTTCCAAAGAGGCTACTCTCAAATCCAACTCTTCTTGTGCATTCCAGAGAAAGCGAACTAATATTTTATTGGCATTTCCCAATCCTTTAATGATGTCGTCACCAGAGTGTCCGCCAGTTAATCCTGAAACGGATATTTTCACTGCGAAAGAAGTTGAGGGAGTGGATTCATACTGTGGGGTGTATGTGCCTATGGTGTCAATTCCGCCAGCACATCCAATAAAGATCTCTCCATCGTCTTCTGAGTCCAAGTTGATTAAAATAGAACCCGTCAATAAGTCTTCGTCCAAACCGAATGCACCTGTTAGTCCTGTCTCTTCATCTACTATGAAAAGGGCTTCCAGTGGACCATGTTCTAAATCCTGCGAAGACAAAATAGCTAATTGTGCCGCCATGCCAATTCCATCGTCTGCACCGAGAGTGGTCTCTTTGGCTTTCACCCAATCTCCATCAATTATAGTTTCAATGGGGTCGGTCATAAAATTGTGGGTGGAACTGCTGTTTTTTTCGCACACCATATCCATGTGCGATTGTAAAATTACTGTGGGCGCTGTTTCCCTTCCTTTGGTTGCATCTTTTCGAATGAGAATATTGCCCGTTTTGTCTTGAATGGCTTCCAGATTAAATTCTTTTGCAAATTGTAGAATATATTCAGCCATCTTCTCCTCATGTTTGGAAGGACGAGGTATTTGCGTTATTTTATGGAAGTAGTGCCATATTTTTGGGGGCGATAGTTCTTTAATCGAAGTCATAATAGTGAGTTTATATATTAATTTCTCTATCTCGAAATCCCAATAGATATAAAATAGCGTCTAAGCCAATGGTAGATATGGAGTGTTTTGCAGATGCTTTCACTTTGGGTTTGGCATGAAATGCAATGCCTAAACCTGCAATGCGGAGCATGGGCAGATCGTTAGAGCCATCGCCAACAGCAATTACCTGCTCTAAGTGAATATTCTCTTTAAAAGCGATGAGTTTTAAGAGTTCTGCTTTTTTCTCTCCATCTATGATTTCGCCAATATGTTTTCCTGTTAGTTTTCCCTCTTTTATCTCCAGCTCATTGGCAAAAACGTAGTCGATGTCTAGTTTGTTTTTTAGGTAGTTCCCAAAGTAGGTAAATCCTCCTGATAGAATAGCCGTTCTATAACCATACTTTTTTAATGTTTCAAAGAGGCGCTCTGCCCCTTCGGTAATGGGAAGTGATTCTGCTACTTCTTGCAACACCGATTCATCCAACCCTTTAAGAAGGGCAACTCTTTGTTTGAAACTATCGTTAAAGTCTATATCGCCACGCATGGCAGCTTCAGTGATGGAGCTTACCTGTTCGTAAACGCCCATTTTTCTGGCCAACTCATCAATCACTTCTGCTTGAATCAAAGTTGAATCCATGTCAAAACAGACCAATCGACGATTTCGACGATAGATGTTGTCTTCTTGAAAAGCAATGTCAACCCCAGTGTCGCCTGATATTTCGATAAAACGGGTTTTCATATTGCCTATATCCAGAGGGGTTCCTCTCACTGAGAACTCCACCACCGATTTGTTAACTGATTTATTGGAAGATAACTTTTTGTTAAGCGGAATGCGGCCACTCAATCTAGATATTACAGCAATGTTAAGTCCTTGTTCTGAAATAACTTTGGTTACCTGCGAGAGTTGTTGAGCAGTTAGTTTTTTTGAGATGAGGGTAATAATAAATCTCTCTTTGCCTTGGTTGTTAACCCATTCATCGTATTCGTTTTCAGGAATCGGGGTAAATTTGATGTTTAACCCTATTTCATAAGCTTTAAAGAGCAGGTCTTTTAAAATAGGGGAAGACTCTGATGTTTCAGGTACTTCCATGAGAATACCCAGACCTAAATCTTCATGAATAACAGCTTGTCCAATGTCTAAAATGTTTACATTGTGCTGTGCCAAAATCTCGGTTAACTTAGAAGTTACTCCAGGTTTGTCTGATCCTGATATATTTAATAATACAATTTCTCTGTTCTTACTCATTTTATTGTGCGTATGTGTTCAAACTAACCTTCTCGTTTAAAAACTTAATAATAATTTTGAAACAGATGCAAATATAATGTTTGGTATTGAATATATAAAGTCTTGCTATCTATCAATGTTTTAAATAAACTATCTCTATCTGTTGATTTGGTGTAAAATTGAAAGCATAAAAAAAGCTGCTCTGATGTGAACAGCTTTTTTACAGTTAAACTTTTAGGGTTTTTTCACCTACCCAACGTTCAGCATCTATTGCTGCCATACAGCCTGAGCCTGCTGCAGTAACTGCTTGTCGGTATATCGAATCTTGAACATCTCCACATGCATATACGCCAGGGATATTTGTTTTTGCAGTTCCTGGGATGGTTTTAATATATCCCACACTGTCTGTTTCCAGATACTCTTTAAAAATATCTGAGTTGGGCGTGTGTCCGATGGCTAAAAAGAAACCATCAATTTTTATTTTCACCTCTTCCTCTTCAGGAGTACCCATATTTTTAACCAAAACGGCACCTTCTACTACGCCATCTCCAAACAGACCTTTGGTTTGATGATTCCATAATATTTCAATGTTCGTGGTCTTAAAGACACGATCTTGCATTACTTTTGAAGCACGCAATTCATCGCGTCGAACGATCATATAGACTTTGTTGGCCAATCCTGCCAAATAAAGAGCTTCTTCAGCAGCAGTGTCCCCACCACCTACAACCGCTACATCTCTTCCACGGTAGAAAAATCCGTCGCAAGTAGCACATGCTGAAACACCGCCACCCGAATATTTTTGTTCATCTTCTAAACCTAAATATTTTGCTGTTGCACCTGTTGCAATAATAACAGTTTCTGCTTCGATTATTTTTTTGTCGTCAATAGTGATTTTGAAAGGGCGTTTGGACAAATCTGCTTTTGTAGCTAAGCCGAAACGCACTGAAGTACCAAATCGCTCTGCCTGTTTTTTCAGATCTTCCATCATTTCAGGACCAGTAACTCCACTAGGATACCCAGGGTAGTTTTCAACTTCTGTGGTTGTGGTTAGCTGACCACCAGGTTGCATTCCTTCGTATAAAATAGGCGATAAATTGGCACGTGCCGCATAAATAGCTGCTGTGTAGCCAGCAGGACCTGATCCAATAATCAAAACTTTTGCTTTTTCAACTTCTGAAATTTCATTCTTGTCGCTGGAACCTTTGCTGTCCAGATTGTCAATTTTTCCAAAAAGAGCCATAATATCTATGTATTTATATGTTTGTATTTGATGATGCAAAAATAAGAATATTTATCCCAATTTGCCAACTTGTCGAATCCTTCTAATTTTCAAGGGTCAATCTGTTGTAAGACAATGTTTAGTGTCTCTATTTTTGTTCTGTTTTGGACGAAACAACCTAAATTGACTTATTGATTGTGGTTATCATTTATAGTCTTCTCCAATAAAAGAAATAGAAATGGTATCTGCAGAGATACCGCCTACCAATCCCAACCCTCCCTTTATATTGTTATGTATTTTAACGGGATTGACTACTGGGAGTTTTTGGTTGTATTCAGCAACTATTCGACTTCGCGTATAATCGTAATAATCTTTTGTAAGTGTCATTAGCTGAAAGATAAGCTTTCTTTTCTCATTGTGAGCAGGCTCTCTAAAATAGATTTTAGGTATTCTGATTTGAAGTTTATATGGACTTTTTGTGATCAAATAATCAGAGAATGTACCTGAAAAATCAATACCGCCCAATAAACTGCCTTCCTGATCACGTATATAAAAAACCTGATCGTCTTTAAGATATCTTACTTTTTTAGAACTATGCGGGCGCGAGATTCCTTTTATCCAAACCTCCTCTATAATCTGAAGTTGATAATAGTTTTCTGTTTCAGGAGGGTCTGAAAAGGTAATGGTACAACTTCTATTTTCTGAATTGGTA